>CAYUXD010000043.1:0-2504 GCA_964448655.1 uncultured Eubacteriales bacterium | reverse complement strand
CATGGACCTAAAAAAATTTAAAGATAAGGTAAAGATCTCTCTAAGTAAAAAGCTGAGACCCGAGGTCGTTGAGAAGAACGTGCGAACAATTGATAGAGCTTTCAAGGAGGTAAAAGAAGGATGAAAAAAGAAACCTGGAAGGAATTAACAATTGGCACCATTAACCTTGATGCAGGAAACTCAGTCAAGAATTTAACAGGGACCTGGCGTTCAGGGAAGAAACCGCAGTTCATAGAGGAAAAATGCATCCAGTGTTTTTTTTGCTGGCTTTACTGTCCTCACTCTGCCATCCTCGTTGAAGGAGACGAAGTGAAAGGGATAAATTACGATTATTGTACAGGGTGTGGAATATGTTCTGTAGAGTGTCCACCAAAAGAGAAGGCCATTGTTATGGTTAAAGAAGAATTAAAGCTTGCTGAAGGGAGTGCGAAATGAGCACACTGAAAACATTAAACGGCAATCAGACAATTGCAGAAGCGGTAAGGCAGATTGATCCTGATGTGATAGCTGCCTATCCCATAACTCCATCCACGGCAATAGTTGAGACAATCGCTAAATTTAAAGCAGATGGATTGATCACAGGCGAATTTGTCTGCCCGGAGAGTGAACACAGCGCTATGAGCGTCTGCATCGGTGCTTCATCGGCAGGGGGAAGGGTTATGACGGCCACTGCCTCTCAGGGCTTGGCACTCATGTGGGAGATGCTCTACATAGCTGCCGGTTTGAGGCTTCCGATCGTAGCAGCCATAGCTAACCGCTCCTTAAGTGCTCCGATTAACATTCATGGCGACCACAGCGATACCATGGGTGCCAGAGATTCTGGATGGATTCAGATCTATTCTGAGAACTGCCAGGAAGCCTACGACAATTTTATCCAGGCCTTTCGTATCGGAGAAGATTTAAAGGTCAGGACTCCGGTTTTGGTTGGGTTGGATGGCTTCATCATTAGTCATTCCCTGGAAGTCATCCAGGTCGAGGACGACGCTAAAGTCAAAAAATTTGTCGGAGAGTACAAGCCTGTTTATCCTCTTCTGGATACAAGCCGGAAGATGACAGTAGGCCCCATAGATTTTACCGATTATTACTTTGAGCACAAGAGAAGCCAGATGGAAGGCATTGAAAATGCTCCTTCGGTCATCGAGGCTGTTGGCAAGGAGTTCGGCCAGAAATTTGGCCGCAAATACGGCTTTTTCGAAGAATACAGGATGGATGATGCTGAGCTGTGTATCGTGGTTATGAGCTCAGCAGCAGGGACATGTAAAGACGCCATAGATGAGTTAAGGTTAGAAGGGAAGAGAATCGGGCTTCTCAAACCTCGGATTTTTCGTCCTTTTGCCCACCAAAAAATTGCTGAGGCATTGAAGAAGATGAAGGCTGTGGCTGTTCTCGACCGTTCTTCGAGTCCCGGAGCGTTTGGAGCTCCTCTTTTCACTGAGGTTCGCTCTGCCCTTTATGATTACGCTGAGCGTCCGAATGTTGTGAATTATGTTTATGGTCTTGGAGGTAGGGACATAAAAGTTGAGCATTTTAAAGAAGTAGCTTTGAAACTGGAAAAGATCGCTGAGACCGGAAAAGTTGAGGAAACGTACGGTTACATCAATCTTAGAGAGTAAACGAATAAGGAGAATAAAATGGCAAAATTAAAAGATCTAGCCTCTATGGAAGATAGATTGGTTGCTGGACATGGAATGTGCTTAGGCTGCGGCATTCCGCTTATTTTTAAAATCATTTTAAGGGCCACTGAAGATCCTCTTATCATTGCTAACGCCACGGGTTGTCTTGAGGTCTGTACAACCATTTTTCCCCGAACTTCATGGAATGTGACCTGGGTTCACAGTGCTTTTGAGAATGCAGCTTCGACTATCGCAGGAGTCGAATCCATGTACAAGGCTTTGAAAAACAAGGGAAGAATTCCCGAAGATAAGAAGATAAAATTTTTAGGTGTTGGCGGTGACGGCGGAACCTATGATATCGGACTCCAGGCACTGTCGGGAGCTGTGGAAAGAGGACACGACATCGTTTATGTCTGTTATGACAACAATGCCTATTGCAACACAGGAGGACAGAGGTCTTCGGCAACCCCGTTTGGTGCCTCAGCCACAACTTCTCCAGAAGGGGCGAAGAGTCCTGGGAAATTACAGCGCAGGAAGGATTTAACGAAGATTCTAGTTGCCCACAACATTCCTTATGCTGCCCAGGCCAGTCCAAACAGGTGGCAGGATCTTTATAAAAAGGCACAAAAAGCTTTTGAAATAGAAGGGCCTGCGTTTTTGAATGTCCTTAGTTTCTGTCCAACCGAATGGAAATATGATGAATCTCAGGGAATTCGGCTGGCTCAGACTGCGATCGATACGTGTGTCTGGCCATTGTATGAAGTTGAAAACGGAAAGTACAAGATCAATTATATACCTAAAGAGAAGAAGCCGGTTTTGGAATGGATTAAACCCCAGGGGAGATTCCGCCATCTTTTTAAAGAAGAAAATGCCTGGGTTTTAGCAGAATAT
>CAYUXD010000042.1:0-11545 GCA_964448655.1 uncultured Eubacteriales bacterium | reverse complement strand
TCCTCTCCCCAGTCTTCTGGAATGGGTGTGATCTGGAGAGAAAAGGTGTCCGAATTTTCATAAACTCCAGGGGATATAAGACGGGTCCAGGTTATTCCCTGAAATTCAAGCGGCATGGGTACGATATCGAGATTATTCTCAGGCAGTTCACGAAGATCGTTCTGGATGATGAAATTCTTTATTTCCTCTGCTGAAACTTTGATTCTGTTTATATAATCTTCTTTGGCGACATGCTCTGCTTTTATTTTATCCAACACATGCGCTACAGTCGTATTGATGAGCTGGTCTTCATTGAGATTAGGAGGGGGATTATCCAGGTTTATTTTTGGATCCATTATTTTATAGAGTGGTATGCAGACAAGGAACATTTCACGCCGGATATTTTTATAATCAGCATCGGCTCTGGCGTTAAGTTCCTGGAGAGGAAGATCGTTCTGCAATATTAGCCGGGCAAGCCTTAGATGAGCCTGTTCTCCTAAGCGGAAATTTCCGGTAGACTTGGGAAGAAGTTCATTCTGGAGAAAATTCTGATAATCCTCCAGGGCAGGAATAACTTTAGCTAAATTTGCTTTAAGTTTGGATTTGTGAGCTTCTGGGGTATGTTCGATCAATTGGAGAAGTTCATTTTTATAAAGATCTATTATTGCCGGGAATTGTTTTATAGCTGTCTCTGTGAAAATTGGAGGAGGAGTCTTCAAGTTCTCTTTAGCTTGTTTGACGAGCTTTGGTAGTTCCTTTAATCTTTCTGTAGCGTTCTTTGCCCTTGCATCTATAGGAGCAAATTCCTTCGTAAGGAGGCATCGAACGCAGTTTGCGAAGATTTCATTGTAAAAAATAGGATTGTATTCCCAGGGAACAAGATTTTCGTGCCTGAAAAGCTCAAGATCTAAAGCATCGAGTATCATCTCATGGTCGATCTGAAGCTCAGGGCTTAGCTTGAGTTTATCAACTTTAGCCACGAATTCCTGGTTAAATACATCCAGGGCTTCGTGCCGATTCTCGATGCTTTTGCTGCTGAGGTTTTCTAGCTGGCTGTCGTACTTGTGGTAGCCAGCCAGGGTAGCCGAGGTCGGGTAAAACTTCCAAAGTCCGTCAAGATAAGTTTCTAATGTTTTTTTGAATTTTTCGTCTTCAGTATCTTTCTCAGAGAGAAGAAGACCAGTGCTTAAAAAAACAAAGAGCAGGATGACGAATGGAATGATTGTTCTCCTCATTGAATCCTCCTCTATAAGAGCTTTATTTCATACAAGTTACGTCTTGCAGGGCTTATTTCATTTTATGAAATTGCAATCCTACCACAAAATGATGGCTGCAAGCAACACTTCCTCTCTTTAATCCTTACTTTAGAATCTGATAATTGCCGATCCCCATGTGTAGCCAGAACCGAAGGCTGTGAGGACAACAATGTCTCCATCCTTTATTATTCTTCCCTTCAGAGCTTCATCCATTGCAATAGGAATCGAGGCGGCTGTCGTGTTTCCGAAGCGGTCTATGTTTCTAATCACTTTTTCGACTGGAATTTTTAGACCCTTTGCTACCATCAAAGAGATCCTGTCGTTAGCTTGATGGGGTATAAGATGGTCAACATCCTCAATCGAGAGACCATTATGTTTTAAGGCAATTCTTACTGCTTCGGGCATTTTTTCTGAAGCGTTTTTGAAAACATTTCGTCCGTTCATTTTAGGAAAGAATTTTCTCTTTTTGAAGAATTCTTCAGCGAAAGTGGGGTTATCCTTGGAACTTGGTTTCTCCATCCATAAATCAGATACATACCTTCCATCTGAAAAAAGATGGGTTGAAAGGATGCCTCGACCGTTATTTTTTTCATTGGGTTCCAGGATAACTGCGCCGCCTCCATCTCCGAAAAGGACAGCCACGTCTCTACCTTCATCAGAATAATCCATATTTGATGATTGGACCTCAGAAGCAACAAGCAGGATTTTATTGAAGGTGTGGGTCTTGATGTACTGTTCAGCAACAGATAGTGCGTAAATAAAGCCTGTACACTGATTCCTCACATCGAGGGCTCCGATTCCAGAAAGCCCCAGTTTAGCCTGGACTATAACACCTATTCCAGGGAAATAATGGTCTGGAGATAGAGTGGCGGCAATGATAAAGTCTATTTCTGATTTGTCGATTTTGGCGGCTTCAATAGCTCGCAGGGCCGCTTCATAGGCTAAGTCTGAACTCCCTACGCCAGGTTCCACATAGCGCCTTTCGACAATTCCTGACCTCTGGCGAATCCACTCATCCGAGGTGTTCATTTTTTTTTCTAAGTCGAAGTTTGTGACAACTTTGGGTGGGACGAAGTGACCTGTTCCTGTTATAAGTGCTTTTGTGCTCATAATGATTTCGATAAATTATAATGGAAGAGCTGGGAAAAATAAAGGCATAATTTCCTTGACTCAAAAAAGGCGAGAGAGTAATATGCCATTTAACCAAGAAGCCCGGAGAAGCTCAATTGAGAAAGTATATTTTTCTTTGTATTCTAATTTTTGGTATTTCTCTTTTCGCTGTTGCTGAAGAAGAAGATCTTTTGAGGATTGAAGCTTCTTCAAGTCCTAAAAGGCTTTCCAGGGGCCAGAAAGGGAAAATAGTTCTGAAACTTACTTTGGAAGAAGGTATCTTTATCAGTCCTGAACCCTCTTTTATTATCGAATTTAGTCCTTGTGAGGAGCTTATTATCCCCAAAAGTTTATCTACTGACTCTGATCTGGAGATAGATATTTTAAAAGAAAACGGAGAAGATTATTTAGATCTGAGGGAAGCCATTGAAATACCCTTCACGGTCCGCTTGATGGCAAAGAAAGGGAGTCATCTTCTTGAGGGAAAAATCAAATATTTTGCCTGTTCAAAAGAAGAGGGATGGTGCTTAAAGAATACATCTAAATTTTCTGTTGCTTTCTACATTAGCATTATACATTAGGGGTCAGGTCTTGCTTTTTGCGCTTTTATCCCGGGGTCAGGTCTTGTCGTGGGGATGCCCTGAAAAAAGGGAGAAAAAAAGGGGACAGGCTACTTTTTCTTCAAGAAAAAAAGGGCCAGGCCCCTTTTTTGTAAAAAGGAGAACATTCTCAACTTGCGGAAAAAACAACAGAAAAAGTAGCCTGTCCCCTTTTTTATGAACCGAATTTACAGCCAGTTATGTTTGATGTACCAGTTAAGAGTTTCTTGAATAGCTTCTTGCAGGGAATACTGAGGTTGAAAAGATAATTCTTCTGTTGCTTTTCTCATATCTGCAATCCAGCCCCTTTGCTTTATTTGTTTGAATTTAGGCAGGTTTAGAATGCCCGGTTTCTTGCTTATCCTGCCCGTAATATCAGCGATAAAAGCTACAAGATAGCCTACAGGGATCGGAATTTTAACTTTTTTTAATTTTTTACCCATTGCTTGTGCTGCAAATTCTCCGAACTCGTCATAGCTGCAGGGATTCGGGTCGCCGACATTGAAGATTTCTCCGCTTTCCAGTTCTTTTTGGGAGCAAAGATAAAAGGCTCTGATAAGATCCTTGACATAACACACACTCATATATCTTTGCTTCGAACCAATCGCGGGAAGGGCCCCTTTTTTTATCCATTTGAAATAGTGAAGGAAATCTTTATCCCTCGGACCAATGACTCCAGGAGCTCTTAGAATGACTATCGGATAGACCTCCTTGAATTTTAATGCCTCGACTTCACCCATCAGTTTGCTTTTACCGTAGGGTGTGATGGGATGAGGAACGTCGCTTTCCTGGACAGGTTTCCCGTCAAAGGAAGGCCCAACAGCTGCGAGACTGCTGAGGCAGATAATTTTTTTTGGAAGTATCTTCTGATCATGGATAGACTTGAAAAGGCTTGCTGTTCCTTGTTGATTTACTGTATAATAATCAGCCACATCGGAAGAATTAGTTAAGCCAGCGACATGAAAGACGTAGTCGATGTCAGAAGGAAGAGAAGGAATAGAGAGAAGGTTTCCCTTTAAGGGATGAATATTGAGCCCTTTTAACCATTTCAGATTATGAGGATCTCGGACAAGCGCAAATACTTCAGCGCCTTCATCCAACAGAAATTCTGCGAGATGGCTTCCGATAAAGCCGGTTCCTCCGGTGAGAAGAGCTTTCATTGCTTAGATTGTATGAAAATTGCCCACCATGGTCAAACCTTTGCCATCTTGGGGCTATGAAAAATTGGTGGAGATATTTCCCGTGTTAAGGAGAGACATTTAAAAAGGAGGAGAGGGTGGATATTTTTGATAAATGTTATAACTTCACACGTGCTGATGAGGCCAAAGCACTGGGGATATATCCCTATTTCACGCCTATTCAAGAAGTGAAAGGTAATAAAGTTAAAGTTGATGGGAAAGAGATGATTATGGTCGGGTCTAATAATTACCTGGGGCTGATGAATCATCCCCGGGTGATGAAGGCAGCTAAGGAGGCTGTGGATAGATATGGCGTTGCGACCTGCGGTTCGAGGTTTTTAAACGGCACTCTGGATATTCATATTGAACTCGAAAAAAAATTAGCGGAATTTATGAAAAAAGAAGCGGCTCTTGCTTTTAGTACAGGTTTTCAGACCAATCAAGGAATAATATCTACACTCGTTGGCAAGGGAGATTCTGTCATCACAGACAGGATGGTTCATGCAAGTATAATTGATGCTTGTCGCCTTACCTACGGAAAAGTTTACCGTTTCAAGCACAATGACATGGCTGATTTAGAGAAGGTCTTTTCTTCCCTGGATAAGGATAGAGGAAAATTGGTTGTGGTGGATGGAGTCTTCAGCATGGAAGGAGACCTGGCAAACTTGCCTAAAATTGTGGAGCTCTCTAAGAAATATAACGCCAAGATCATGGTCGACGATGCTCATGGAATAGGTGTCATGGGAAAGAACGGGAGAGGAACCTGTGAACATTTTGGAGTCGAGGACGACGTCGATATAGTAATGGGCACATTCAGTAAATCTGTAGCTTCATTAGGAGGATTTGTAGCGGGGGACGCTAAAGTTATCTCTTATATCAAACATTTTGCTCGTTCCTTGATTTTTAGCGCCAGCATCACCCCTGCCTCTGTTGCAACCGCTCTGGCGACGGTCGATATCATCCAATCTGAGCCTGAAAGAAGAGAGAGATTATGGGATATTACCAAAAAAATGAAATCTGGATTCCAGGCCATGGGCTACAATACAGGGCCAACAGAAACTCCAATCATCCCGGCCATGATCGGGAATGATGAGATGGCTTTCATGCTGTGGAGATTACTCAGAGAGGATGGCATTTTTACAAATCCTGTGATTTATCCCGCTGTTCCCAAGGGGCAATCCCTCATAAGAACGAGCTATTCTGCTACGCATACAGAGGAGGAACTGGATACTGTGCTTGCGAGCTTCGAGAAGTGTGGTAAGCAACTGGGAATAATAAAATAAAGAGATTGGAGAAATCGACCTTGTCGTCTTTTAGTATTTCTATCTCATTTTAGCAGTTGTGGATGATAATAAAATGATAGCAAAGTATGGACGAATATTTTCGGCTTTATTCATAATCTGCTTCAGTTTTTTGACAGTTGAGGGCTCTGTTTCTACCCTGCCTTTGGAACAGATTAAAGCAGGAATGAAAGGCAAGGGGAAGACTGTTTTTGAGGAGAATAAAATCGAGGAATTTGACGTCGAGATTCTGGGCGTTCTGTATAACATTGCTCCAAAAAGAAATATGATCTTGGCTAAGCTCAAGGGGGAAATTTTTGATAAGGCTGGAGTTATCCAGGGAATGAGTGGGAGCCCGGTCTATGTGGGAGGAAAACTTATCGGAGCAGTTGCCTATAGTATCGGAGATTTCGCCAAAGAAGCAATTGCCGGTATCACTCCCATTGGAGAAATGCTCTCTATTGAGAGAGAGGAAACTACGAAATCTTCCTTTTCTCCTCAAATTCCGTTTAAAAAGAACCTGAGTTTAGAAGAGCTTTTTGAAATAAACGAGGAATTTCTTCTTCCCAGGTCTTTTCTCTTTTCTGAAGGGCAAACCTTTGCTCCTTTGAGTATACCTCTTGTTTTTAGCGGCTTTTCCTCCAACGCGTTCGAAAGAGCCAAAGTGTTTTTTTCTAATCTTGGTTTTAATCCTGTTAGAGGAGGTCCTTCGGGACAGACTCTTAAAGAAATTTCCTCTCCTGATCTTGCTCTTCATGAGGGAGATCCTGTGGCTGTTCAACTCGTCAGGGGCGATATAGACCTGTCTGCAGTCGGGACAGTAACCCATGTTGATGGTAACAAGGTCTTTGCCTTTGGTCATTCTTTATATAATTTGGGCGCAGTTGATTACGTCATGAGCAAAGCCAGAGTTATAACTGTTGTTCCAAGGCTCTCCACTTCTTTCAAGATGTCTTCCACAGGCGACCTTGTGGGGAGCTTTGCTCAAGACCGGATTCCCGGGGTGTTCGGTGAGATAGGGAAAATACCCAAACTTGTTCCTGTCAATGTCCAAGTGATGGATACAAAAGGCAATATAAAGAATTTCAAGATAGAAGTGGTCACTGATAAAATTTTGACTCCGGCTCTTGTCAATCTTTCGCTGGAGAGCATCTTGTCAGTGGAAGAGAGAGCTTTTGGTGATCTTTCCCTCGAACTCAGGGGCGATGTCTACCTGGAAAATGGGATGAGCGTTCATCTTGAGGATCTTTTTTCCGGGAGTTTTAATACCTCAGGAACTAGACTCTCGAACCTGATTGCTGCAGTTGTTTATTTCTTGATTAATAATGAATTCACAGAATTAGGCATCCATCGCATAGATTTGAGTGTTCGTACCTCTGAAGAGGCCAAATTCTCGTACTTGGAAAAAGTTTGGCTTGATAAATATGAAGCCTCGCCCGGCGAGAGGATAAGAATAAAGGTTTATCACCGCACTTTCAGGGGAACAACCATGCTCCAGGAGGTGGGGATCCTTGTCCCTCAACTCCCATCGAGTTCTGAATTTCAGCTTGTTATTGGTGATGCGGAATCAATGGCTCAAGTAGAGATGAGTCAGTTCAAGAGAGGGACCTTCATTCCCCGAAGTTTGGACCAGTTAATAAGGATTTTAAATAATCTTAGGAAAAATAACCGCATTTATTTTAAAATAATCGCTTCCAAGCCTGGTCTTTTTCTGAAGGGCGAAGAAATGCCGAATTTGCCTCCGACGATGAAATCCATGTTTTCTTCTCCTCGGGCTGCAGTTTCTGCCCCTACTGAACTTAACAAATCAACTCTGAGCGAATATCAATTGCCTCTTCCTTACGTTTTCAACGGAGCTGTCATGATTCCGATTAAAATAAAGAGATAGGAGAGAAAGGGAATGAAAAGACTATTGGTTCCAGTGTTCGTTACTCTTGTCTTTTTGGTTCAGGCTCTTCAGGGGGTTGTTCCTCAAAAATGGGAAGTACGAAGTAAGGATGACTTTTTGGAAGGCAAGTTTGATGGGATCTCAGTATCTTATGACGGCATACTCTCCCTCTCTCCTAATGAAGAAGAAATTAGTGGGCCTGAAGAGGAATTCTACTTATCTCTCCTTATTACCCCGGACGGAATCTTATACCTTGGAACAGGTCACGGAGGGAAAATATACAGAATCAGAAAAGGAGAGGAACCAGAACTATATTTCCAGGTGCCGGAGATGGATATCTACTGTCTTGCCCGGGACAGGAAAGGAGATCTTTATGCAGGAACATCGCCTAACGGGAAGATTTGGAAAATCACCGATAAGGGCAAGGGAGATATTTTTTTCAATCCACTCGAAAAATATATCTGGGATTTACTGTTTGTTGATAAAGATGTATTGCTCGCTGCCGTTGGTGAGAGTGGAGGCATTTACGAGATAAACAGCGAGGGAGAAGGAAAGCTAATTTTGGAAGCGGAGGAGAATCATATTCTTTGCATCGAAAGAGACACGAATGGAGACCTTCTCGCCGGGAGCGGTGGGAAGGGTCTTCTTTACCGAATTTCTAAAGCAAAGAAGGCTTCCATTCTGTTTGAATCCCCGTATGAGGAGATAAAGAGTATCGCTCTCGATAAGGAAGGGAATATTTATGCTGCAGCTAGTGGGGCTGTTATCAAACCAGAAAAAGAGGAAACTCCAGTTTCCTTAAAACCAGAAACAGCCATTACTGTTACTGTATCACCTGCCACAACGGAAACTAAAGAGGTTCCCTCTTTAGTCCGAAAACAACCAAGTGCCCTTTATAAGATAGATAAAGAGGGAATGGCTAAGAGACTCTGGCATTCCAACGAGGAGTTGATTTACAGCCTGCTCTGGAATGAAAGAGAGGGAAGGCTCATTTTTGGCACTGGAGACAAAGGAAGAATCTATTCTGTAGATAAAGATGAAAAGACATCTCTTGTCGTCCAGAAAGAATCTGAACTGGTTTATTTGCTCCTTCCGTATGATTCAGAAACCTATTTTCTTGCTAATAATCCCTCCGATTTGAGTATCTTTTATCCTGACCAGAGATTTAGTGGGGAGTATCTGAGTCGAGTTATGGATACCGGAACAATCTCATCCTGGGGGAGAATAGAATGGGAAGCCACAATCCCTTCTGGATCCACTCTGCAGTTTCAAACGCGCAGCGGAAATTCAAGCAATCCTAACGAGACTTGGAGCAACTGGTCCCCGCCCTATCAGAAAAAGCAAGGAGAGCAGGTTTTAAACCCCAAGGCCCGATACATCCAGTTTAAGGTCATGTTTAAAACTCAATCTGGCAAAACATCTCCTCTTCTTCAAAAAGTTTCTCTTTTTTATCTTCAAGCAAATGTTGCTCCTGCTATCAAAAAATTAGAAATTCTTCCTCCTAATGACGTCTATCTCAAGCCGCCAGAACAGGAAGAGATTATATGGGGTGCGGATGTGAGTATCTCTGAACTGGCTGTTAACAAAGATAAAGAAAAGTCTTTGTTCATAGCAAAAAAAGCTGAAAAAAAGGGATACCAGACTTTTATCTGGGAAGCGGCAGATGAGAATGGAGATGCTCTCCTTTTCTCCTGCTACATCAAAGGAGAAGATGAGAGTCAATGGAGAGTTTTAAACGAGAAATGGACAGATGCGATCTATGCCTTTGATACACTTTCTTATCCTGATGGGGTTTATTCTCTGAAGCTAGTAGTTACTGACATTCCTTCTAATCCTGTGGGTAAGGAGCTAAAATCAGAAAAAACGAGCGGTCCCTTTATAATCGATAACTCTCTTCCCACAATCAAAAATTTCAAAGCTGAGAAAGAAAAGAACAACCTGAAAGTGACTTTTTCTGCTGAGGACACACTGTCTTACATCAAAGAAGTCAAATACCTCGTCAGGCCCGATGAGTGGCAAAGCATTTTTCCTGTGGATGGAATTTGTGACTCAAAGTGGGAGAATTTCAGTTTGACTTTAACCTTACCCCCTGGATTTGACAATCTCCTTACCGTCAGGGTCAAAGACCGCCACGGCAATATCGGTGTTTACAAGTTCACTTTTTAAGCCAGGCCACGAGACCTGCCCCAGCACCCAGCTGTAGGGGTTTGATTTATCAAATCCACCTTAATTTTGTACGGCCTTTATTCTGTCGGACCATGATTTTGTAGGGGCTTGATAAATCAAGTCCCTACAGGTTTCGGTTCCTTGTCTTTGGTAATCGCTCTGAACTAAGCAGTGTCTGTCTAAGTTTTTACTCTCTCTAAATATTTATCTTCTCTTGTATCGATACGAACGATTTCCCCTTCTTTTATGAATTGAGGGACGTTGATAGTAATGCCAGTTTCAAGCACAGCGGGCTTTGAGCTGGCAGACTGAGTAGCTCCCTTAAGGAACGGTTCAGTTTTGACCACCTTTAAGTCTATGGTCAAGGGAGGTTCTATCCCGACAGGTTTTTCTTCATGCATTTCTACAAGGAAGATAACACTAGGAACAAGGTAATTGATTCCATCGCCAATTATTTCTGAAGCAAGTTTTATTTGCTCGTAGTTGGCAAGATTCATAAAGACATATTCGTCTCCGCTTTTGTAGAGATATTCCATCTCGACCGTTTCAAGGAAGGGCTGTTCTACTTTGTCTTTTGAGCGGAACCTGTAATCTAGCAGAGTTTGATCCTTGAGGTTTCGAAGTTTTATCTGCATTATTGCTTGTCCTTTACCCGGAGTGACGTGGGTGGCCTCGAGAACCTTGTAGATTTCTCCCTCAACTTTTATGACCATTCCTTTTCTTATTTGAATTGCGTTTATCAATTTTAACTCCTTAATTCTCTTTTCTTACTCCATCGTCGATACAGACGATATACACCTTTGCTCCTGTTTTTTCCAAGGCCTCGGCTATACTTTCTGCTTTATCACAGGCATAAGCAAAAATGCAGCCGCCCCCTCCTGAACCGTTTGTCTTTGCTCCAAGAGCTCCAGCTTTAAGGGCTGTTTCTATCATCTGTTCGATTTTAGGCGTGGAAATACGAAGATAGTTTCTAAGAACTTTATGCTGGGAGGTGAGCAAATCCCCGAATCGGGGGTGATCAAAGACATCCGCTTCGAAAAGCGTTTTTCCTTCAGCAGCTAAATCTCTCGTGAGAAGAGTTCCTTTTAATAGTCTTCTCGCTTCAGGAGAAAGCCTTTCAATCTCATCTTCCATTTCCTGAATAGGAGAGCTTTTTAGACTGAACCCCTTTCTTTTTTTTCTGATGCTGGCTACTCCATGAAGAACGTGATTTTTGACGTAGCCAAGCATTCCGGTTGTGTCCTTTTTCTGGAGAGAATCGGCCAGCACAAATTCTTTCAGAGGATTTTTTAGCTTTCTGACTTTTAATTTTTCGCCAAAATTTATGGAAACCACACCCCCAAGGGATGAGGTATAATGATCCATTTTGCCTCCCGGCTCTCTGAACTCAACCACTTCTGCCAGGAAGGCCAACTCTGCAATTTTATCGGCCATTTTGGCCCTCTCGTCCTTGGCCGTTTCCAGCAAGAATTTTATCCAGGCAACGACAAGGGCAGAGGAGCTTGCCGAGCCTGCATTTATCGGAACCTTACCTTGTATAAGACAGTCCCATCCTGCCGGCAAGTTTATACCTTTTCTTTTAAGTAGGTTGATAGAGCTTTTTAAGTAATCTCTTTCTTTGGTGTATTCCAGCTCTTTTTCAACAGAAAACTCTTCAGTATCCTCGATATCAGGAAGGTTTATTTTAAACGTCCTGTCTTTTCTTTTTGTGCCGCGTATGGAAATTCTCAAGTTTATTGCAGCAGCAATAATGGATAAACCGAAATAGTCTTGGTGTTCCCCGAAGAGGCAGATCCTTCCTGGCGCAGATACACGAAGTTCCTCTTTGATCATGACCTCATTTATACAAACTGAGCTGAAAGCTGTCAATGGGGTCAGACTTGCAAAACTTGAGCAATTTGAATAATAGGAAGCAAACAAAGCGGTCAGACTTGGAAAACTTGAGTTATTCATGAAAAAGAGGACGGTCCTTTATGCTCAGTAATTAGGTAACACTTTCTGTAATGATATTGAAGGCAGAAGCGTAATTGCGAGCGACCGAAGGGAGCGTGGCAATCTCATAAGATAAGGGGCTATTCATATCTATATT
>CAYUXD010000041.1:0-11768 GCA_964448655.1 uncultured Eubacteriales bacterium | reverse complement strand
AAAGAGTTGGCAAAAGATAATTTGATCTCCAAACATGAGTACGAGCTGTCCAAGGATCAGTACGATTACTTGATTAAGAAAAAAGAATTAACGATGGAAAGCCAGAAGAATGATTTAGAGTTCAGGCAGGGCCAGATTGATGCCCTGGAAGCCTCGCTGAAACGGATGCAAGATAATCTCGAAATAGTCAAGCAGAAACAGGATAACTTGACGATAAGGGCTCCTGTTTCCGGTCATCTGACTGCACTGGATGCAGAAATCGGTCAATCCAAATCGCCAGGTCAGCCCTTGGGACAGATTGATGTTTTAGAGGGATTTAGAGTGAGAGCTGCTATTGACGAGCACTACATCGCCCGGGTAGAGACAGGGAGGAAAGGCGAGTTTGATTTTGCCGGTAATTCTTACGGGCTAATAGTCAAGAAAATTTATCCTGAAGTGAAAGAGGGACGGTTTGAAGTTGACATGGAATTTGTTGGCGGGGGACCTGAGGAAATCACGCGGGGACAAACTCTCCATATCCGATTAGAATTGGGTGATATTTCCGAAGCTATTCTTCTTCCAAGAGGAGGATTTTACCAGACTACCGGGGGAAACTGGGCCTATGTTGTGGATGAGTCTGAAAATGTCGCCACAAAAAGAAAAATAAGAATCGGAAGGCAAAACCCACAGGTGTTTGAAGTGCTCGAAGGGCTGGGACCCGGCGACCGGGTCATTACCTCATCTTACGAAAGCTTCGGCAACATGGATAGATTGGTTTTAAAGTAAACTAAAAATTTCGATTTTGCGTCTTATCAAGATAAGGATATAAGGTCAAAGACCTGAAAGCTAAATGCTAAAAAAGCTTAATTAAGGAGGAAAAGAATGATAAGAACGAAGGACCTCAAGAAGATTTACACTACAGAGGAGGTAGAAACAACAGCGTTAAATAACGTAAATCTGAACATTCAAGAAGGAGAATACGTGGCCATTATGGGGCCATCTGGTTGTGGGAAGTCGACTCTGCTCAATGTTCTGGGGATGATAGATAATCCCACGAGCGGTGAATATCATTTTCTGGAAAAAGAAGTATCCAGGTATTCTGAACGCCAGCGGGCAAACCTTCGAAAAGCAAATATTGGATTTGTGTTCCAGAGCTTCAATCTTATCGATGAGTTGACTGTCTTCGAGAATGTCGAGCTTCCACTGCTTTATCTTGGTTATTCTGCTTCAGAGCGAAAGAAAAGAGTCAATGAAGTTCTGGAGCAGATGGAAATCATGGCCCGGAGGAATCACTTCCCCCAGCAACTATCTGGAGGGCAGCAGCAGCGGGTGGCAGTGGCGAGAGCCATTGTTGCCAGACCGAAACTTATACTGGCTGATGAGCCGACAGGAAACCTGGATTCCGCCCACGGCGATGAAGTGATGAGAATCGTAGGAGAACTCCACGAAGCGGGCACCACTATTGTCATGGTCACTCATTCTCCCGCATATGCCGAATACAGCCACCGCACTATTCATCTTTTTGACGGCCACATTGTTTCCGAAAATATCCAGAAAGAATTCAAGATCTAGATATAATACGACGACGTTCCCCAAGGTGTGTACTCTTTTATCTCAAAATTAAAAAAACTGATATTCAACAAGGATGGCACCCTTGGGAACGTCCTCAGAGCAAACAGCAATTAGCTGTCCAGGCTTGGATATTTTCGAGGAGAAAAATAAGTTAGCGAAGCTGGTTGCTGAAAGTTTGGAGAAGCAATGCTTAAAAATTACTTAAAAATCGCTTTAAGAAACATTAGAAGGCATAAAAGCTATTCCTTTATCAATATAGCCGGCCTGGCTATTGGAATGGCAGTGTGTATCCTTATCCTTATGTTTGTCCGGGATGAATTGAGCTATGACACGCACCACGAACACAAGGACAGGATCTACCGGATCGAGCGCCAGTGGTTTGCTGCCGACGGATCGGTGCGCAGTGAATTATGCTCAGTGGCTCCATCCTTTATTCCTCTTCTCGAGGAAGAATTCCCCGAGATGGAACATGTTGCGCGTATGGTTGGCAACGGCGATACTCTGGTAACCTTCGGCGAAAACAATTTCGTTGAGGAACGGCTTTATTTTGCTGAAGACGACATTTTCGAGGTTTTCACAATTCCCATGATCAAAGGAAATCCGCAAACAGCCCTGAAAGATCCGAACTGCATCGTTTTATCCGAATCCATGGTGCGGAAATACTTTGGGGATGAAGACCCCATGGGCAAAGTCATGAAAGTCGGCAGCAGTGGAGAGGATTACCAGGTCACAGGCGTTATAAAAGATGTGCCTGAAAACTCCCATCTCCATTTTGACTTTCTCGCCTCATACATGACACTAAAAGGGCGCTATGGGCGGGACAAAAGTGACTATTTTTTCGGCTCCACGAATTTTTCCGATAATGTTACCTACACTTATATGCGTCTGGCCAGGAATGCTGACTCAAGAGAAGTAGCGGCCCGCATGCCAGGATTTATCGACCGTCACCTGCCAACTTATGAGAGTGAATCAGGCGATATTATTTATCCCAGCCGATGGAACAACCTTATCCTGCGGAAAGTCATTGATATCCACCTTCATTCGCATACACATAATGAGCTGGAGCCCAACAGCGACATCCGGTACGTCACCCTTTTTACGCTGATTGCAATATTTATCCTGATTATTGCCTGCATAAACTTCATGAACCTTTCCACGGCCAGAGCCGTGAAGCGGGCAAGGGAAGTGGGATTGCGCAAAGTAGTGGGTGCTAACCGCAGGCTGTTGACAACACAGTTTTTAGGAGAATCTCTGCTTCTCGCCCTGCTGGCCATGGCGCTGGCCCTGGTACTTGTATCAATATTACTGCCTTATTTCTCCGCTTTTTCAGGCCATGAATTGAGATTAGGCTTATTAATAAATTCGGTCGGAATCCTGATTTTAGTGTCTGTGTTCCTTATTACCGGATTGGCAGCCGGTCTTTATCCTGCAGTTTATCTCTCCGCTTATAAACCAGCGACCATCCTACGGGGAGAATTGACTCGCGGCATAAGGGGAGCAATAATGCGCAAAGTCATGGTTGTCTTCCAGTTCACAATCTCGGCAGCACTTATTATAAGTGTTGGCGTTGTCTTTAAACAGATGCGTTTCCTGCAGAATGCCAATCTCGGTTTCCAGCGGGAAAACATCGTCCTCATACCGTCGGATAGTATTGTTCTGCAAAACTGGCGGGAAATAAAAAATGAATTATTGAAAAATCCGCGCATCTTAGCTGCAACGCTATCCAAACGGGCACCGTCGGGGCGCTTACTGGATGCTCCGGGCTTCCGCGCCGAAATAAACGGAGAGATGGTGGACGGTTCCTTTTCTATGCCTCATAACCGTGTTGAACATGACTTTTTTAAGACTTACGGTATGAAAATTGTGGCGGGGCGCGATTTTTCTATTGATTATCCCACCGATGAAAACGAAGCATTTATCCTTAATGAAACGGCTGTCAGGCGTTTGGGATTGAAAAGCCCCGAGGATGCCGTGGGCTTGCCCATAGAAACAAGGGCTCCGAATCTCAGCGGGCGTGTTATCGGTGTCGTGGCAGATTTCAATTACGAATCCATGCATCATAAAATCGTTCCGATGATCACCTATATCCGTCTTGAGCAGACGAACACTGTGGCGCTGCGAATAGCAGCCGGGAATATCCAGGAAACGATAGCTTATGTTCAGGGAATATGGGACCGCTTCCACCCAGGTTATCCCGTTAGCTACACCTTCCTTGATGACCGTCTCAATGCGCTTTACCGCAATGAGGTAAGGATGATGGAGATGTTCGGCTATTTCAGTTTGCTGGCAATTTTTATCGCCTGTATGGGGCTGTTCGGCCTGGCCTCATTCACTACGGAACAACGCACCAAGGAAATCGGAGTCAGGAAGGTGCTGGGGGCCACGGTTTCGAAAATTATCATTCTCCTTTCCAGGGAATTTGCCAGGTGGGTATTGGCAGCCAATATTATCGCCTGGCCGATTGCCTATTTTGCCATGGATAAGTGGTTAGATAATTTTGCCTACCGGGTTAATGTTGGCTGGACGGCATTTCTTTTGACAGCGGTGCTGACATCCATGATTGCCCTTTTAACAGTCAGTTATCAATCCCTAAAGGCTGCCCTTGCCAACCCCGCGGATTCTTTGAGGTATGAATAGGAAAAGGTTCCTTTATAACAAGCAATTTAGCGAGGTGCAGAAATGCTTAAAAACTATATAAAAATCGCTTTGAGAAACATCATCCGACATAAAGGCTATTCCTTCATTAACATTGCTGGCCTGGCTATTGGCATGGCCTGCTGTATCTTGATACTGTTGTGGGTTCAGGATGAGTTGAGCTATGACCGCTTCCATGAAAATGCCGGTGATATTTATCGCGTCATACAGGATATCAAGTTTACTGACCATAGTACTACCTGGGCGATCACGCAAGGCCCGCTTGGTCCTTCGCTCGAAGCAGATTTTCCTGAAATCATCAATGCCACACGCATAACGTGGCGACGGTTTCGGCTTACGTATAATGACGAAAGCTTCGACGAAGTACTCGGAATGGCTGATGGTTCCATCTTTGAAATGTTCACCTTCCCTCTTGTCAAAGGCGATCCGGCAACAGCCCTTTCTGATCCGCACTCCATCGTTATTACAGAAGAGATGGCTGAAAAATATTTTGGTCAAGAGGACCCCCTTGGCAAAACCATTAAAGCGGATAATCAATGGGATTTTCAAGTAACTGGTATTTTGAAAAAAGTTCCTCACAATTCCCATTTGGAATTCGATTCTCTCATCCCTTTCATATTCGGCAGAGAATTGAATTATACTGTCGACAATTGGGGTAACAGTCAATTTCGCACCTATGTCCAGTTACAAAAGGGTGTTCCTGTTAAGGAAGCCATCCAGAAGATATCCGGTTATTTATACGAAAAGCCCACCATCGAAAAAGATGCCAGGCTGAATCTTCAGCCACTCACGCGGATTCACCTTTATTCAAATTACGAGTTCGATTCCTTCCATGGCGATATCACCTATGTGACCATTTTCTCTATCATCGCGTTCTTTATTCTGCTTATCGCCTGCATCAATTTTATGAACCTGGCGACTGCCCGGTATGGAAACCGTGCCAAAGAGGTCGGCATGAGAAAGGTGGCCGGTGCGCATAAAACCGACATTGTCAGACAATTTTATGGCGAGTCGATTTTGATGTCGTTTATCGCTTTGTTCGTTGCCTTGACTGCCGTCTGGCTCTTGCTCCCGATTTTCAACAACTTGACCGCAAAAGAATTGTCGATGGATGTTTCAGGAAACATTCTGGTTTTGCTGGGATTACTGGGCATTACGCTGCTTACCGGGATTATATCGGGGAGCTATCCGGCTCTTTTTCTTTCAGCTTTTCAGCCGGTAAAGATACTAAAAGGATCTTTGCAATCCGGCTCAAAAGGTTCGGTATTCAGAAAAATCCTGGTTGTTTTCCAGTTTACCCTCACAATTCTTTTAATAATATGCACGATTGTAGTCTATAACCAGCTCAACTATATGCGAAATATGAAGCTGGGCTATGACAAGGAGTACATGATTTATAAGGGAATGCGGGGAGATGTGCAGGCGAAGTTTGATTCTGTGAAAAATGAATTATTGCAAAACCCAAATATTCTGGCTGTAACTGCCAGTTCAAACGTACCTACATATGGATATACATTTTCTAACAGTCTGTGGCGCTGGGAAGGCCAGGACCCTGATGAAGAAACGCTAATGAGGGCAGTTTTTGTTGATTTAGACTATTTTAAGACATTCGGCATTGAGATTATCGAGGGCAGGAGCTATTCAAAGGAGTTTCCAACAGATGCCACAGAAGCGATTATGGTCAACGAGGAGGCGGTCAAAGCCATGGGAATGGAATCTCCCATAGGAAAGCGCCTATCGTTAGGTAATACTAATCTTAAGATCATAGGCGTTGTGAAAAATTATCATTTCAGGTCACTTCGTCAAAAAATTGATCCTTTGATACTGATTTATAATCCTGGTCAGTGTGGGGTTCTATTTGCCAGGCTCAAATCAGAAAATATCCCAAAGACCATAGGATATATGGAAAATATTTGGAAAGAATTTGCTCCGGGGCATCCATTCAATTATCGTTTTCTTGATGAAGCCCTTGATGATTTGTACAGGTCCGAGCAGCGGACCGGGACTATCTTAAGATATTTCTCTATCCTGGCTATATTTATTTCCTGTCTGGGCCTGTTCGGATTGGCTTCTTTCATGGCGGAACAGCGCACCAAGGAAATCGGTATCAGGAAGGTTCTTGGGGCCTCGGTGTCAAATATTGCTTTGCTCCTTTCAAGAAAGTTTACAAAATGGGTGCTTTTAGCAAATATTATCGCCTGGCCTGTTGCCTATTTTGCCATGTATAAATGGCTGCAAAGTTATGCTTACTCGACAAATATCTCTTTATGGTCATTTATCCTATCTGGTGTGCTGGCACTGGTCATTGCTACAGTTACTGTGAGTTACCAATCCCTAAAGGCTGCCGTTGCCAACCCCGCTGATTCCTTGAGGTATGAATGAAAAAAAGTTTCCTTTATAAAAAGCAATTTATTCGGGTGCAGAAATGCTTAAGAACAACCTAAAAATTGCTTTGAGAAACATCATCCGGCATAAAGGTTATACCTTTCTGAATATTTTCGGCCTTGCTATCGGCCTGGCCTGCTGCATCCTGATCGGCCTCTGGGTCTTGGATGAACTGAACTATGACCGCTTCCATGAAAATGCGTCCTCGATCTGCCGGGTGGAATCCAACCAGAACTTCAGCGGACGGACCCTTCACATTTACTGGACGCCCCACCCTCTCGGACCAGCCCTCAGAGCTGAAATCCCCGAGATTATAAACTCCACTCGAGCCCAGAACGTGGGGCCACAACTCATCCGGTACGAGGATAAGGCCTTCGAAGAGTACTACGTATGGTCTGTGGACCCCTCATTCCTCGAAATGTTTTCATTCCCGATGATCCAGGGAACTGCCGAAGACTCCCTGTCTGGAACTTCATCTCTTGTGATAACGGAACGCTTGGCCGCCAAGTTCTTCGGCGATGAAAATCCGATCGGAAAGGTGATAAACGTGGCCCAATCCGCGGATTTCACTGTCACCGGCGTTTTAAAGGACATCCCCAGGAATTCCTCTCTCCAGTTCGATGTTCTCATTCCCTATAAGTATCTCGATTCGATCGGCCGGACAAATGACAATTTCACCGACAACCAGACTTATACCTGGGTCCAACTGCATTCAGGCGTTTCCCCAAAAGAGGTCAGCGCAAAAATCAGCGGGTTCATACGCCAGAAAGTCCCCCGAAGCTTGATGGTGCTCGAGCTTCTGCCGCTGACAAAGGTTCACCTCTACAGCTACTCCGGCTACGAAAAGAATCTGGCTGTCCAATCCGTATACCTCTTCTCTGTCATCGCCATTATTGTTCTGATTATCGGCTGTATCAATTTCATGAACCTGTCCACAGCCCGTTCGGCAAACAGGGCAAAAGAGGTCGGCTTGAGGAAGGTCGTGGGCGCCTTGCGGTCGCAGCTCGTCCGGCAGTTCTACGCCGAGTCCATCCTCTTTGCCCTCATTGCCTTGGGTCTGGCCGCAGCCGCCGTTTCTTTTGTTCTCCCGGCATTCGGTTCTTTAGCCGGGAAAGAGATGTCCTGGAACGCAACGGGTGCCGGAGTGCTGGCGTTGGGACTGACTGGGATCGCCTTGTTGACAGGGCTGGTCTCCGGAAGTTATCCCGCACTTTTCCTGGCATCGTTTCAACCTGTCAGCACCCTCAAAGGGAAACTGAATTCGGGGACAGGAAACGCTGCTTTTCGTCGAATCCTGGTCGTGGTCCAGTTTTTCCTGTCTGTAGTCCTCATCATCGGAACAGCCGTTGTCTCCAAACAAATGACATTCATCAAGAACAGAAATCTGGGGTGGAACAAAGAGCAAGTCGTTGCCATTCCTATCCGGTCGTACAGCCGGCCATCGCTGGAAGCCCTCAAGGCCGAACTGGCTAACACACCCGGGATTTTGAATGCCGCCGTTGCTACCCAGAAACCCTCCTATACCAGTTGGAGCTCCAGCGGATTCGACTGGGAGGGCAAAGACCCATCCCTGAAAGTCGATGTAACCTACATGGGAGCGGATGATGGTTATGTGGACACCATGGGGATGACCATAGCCCAGGGCCGCAATTTTTCGAAAGAATTCCCGACCGATAAAACAGAGAGTTTTCTCATCAACGAGGAGCTTGCCAGGCTTATGGGTTATGAAAATCCGGTCGGCAAGTCCTTCTCATTCTGGGAACAGAAAGGGAAGATCGTCGGTGTCATTAAAGATTTCCATTTCCAGCCCCTGAGAAGAAAGATCGAGCCTCTCGTCATCCAATGGGCCGACCTGGATTGGACGAATTTTCTGTTCCTGCGGATTACTCCGGAAGCTATTTCGGAAACCATAGGAACTGTCCATGGAACCTGGGAAAGAATTCTGCCGAATATTCCGTTCAGCTACGAGTTTTTGGATGAGGATTTTGCCAGGATGTACAGGTCGGAAGAACGGACAGGGACGCTGCTTAAAATCTTCACGGCCATGGCCATACTGGTCGCCTGTCTGGGTCTTTTCGGGCTCGCCTCTTTTGGGGCCGAACAGAGAACCAAAGAAATCGGGATCCGCAAGATTTTAGGGGCTTCTGTGCCGGGTATTGTGGCCCTCATTTGCCGGGAGTTCCTGGTGCTTATCGGGTTGGCCAACCTCATCGCCTGGCCCGTCGCTTATTTTGCCGCCAAAGACTGGCTGAACAATTTTGCCTACCGGACACAAATCCCCGCGGTTTTTTTCATCGGAGCGCTGATCATCTCTTTGGTCATCGGGCTGATGACCGTGATCTACAAGGCCATCCGGGCAGCCTCAGCCAATCCCGTGGACTCGCTTAGGTATGAATAAAAAAATGAAGGATAATTAAAATGAAAACATTTATTTTCATCATAGTTTTATTGGTTTTACTGGTATTAATTTTCCTTTAGTGGCTCGTTCACTGTAAAGAGAGATGAAGTCAATAAAACATTTTGACAGAAGGAAATAGGGATGTTTGCCAGGAAGACACCATTTCCTTTGCTTATATTATCTGGTGAAATGAGATGAGAGATTTAAAATTTGGATGTCTTCTTGGAGAAAGTCTCCATCAGTCATAATTGGAGGTAGCTATGTTTAAAAATTACTTAAAAATTGCTTTGAGAAACATCAGAAGGCATAAAGCCTACTCTTTCATCAATATCGCTGGTTTGACCATCGGCATGACCTGTGTGGTCTTGCTGCTTCTCTGGGTTAAGGACGAGCTGAGTTATGACAAATTCCATGAGAAAATAGACAATATCTACCTTGTCTCTGCTAGTATCAAGAAAGAAAAGGATGAGCTGCAGGTGCCCTCGGTTCCAGGAGTGGGCCCGCTCTTGAAAGAGCTTTTTCCGGAAGTGGAGGAATCGGCCCGCTTCCTTGCAGGGTACCGGACTTTTATCCTCACCTACAAGGATAGAACGTTCTCGGAGCGAAGAGTCTTTCCTGCGGATCCCGAAGTCCTGGAAGTGTTCACGTTCCCTTTGATTGAAGGGGATCCAAAGACCGCGCTCAAAGACCCCTATTCCCTGGTCCTATCGGAACGTGTTTCGAAAAAATACTTCGGAGACGAGAGTCCCATCGGCAAGGTCATCACTGTTGACAACCAATTTCCGATGAAAGTGACGGGAGTGATGAAGGAAGTCCCCGGTAATTCCACATTTCGCTTCAATATTCTGATGCCGCTGGAATTCTATGCCGAAAATATTCTCAAAAAGTTTAACCTGGGGGGATTTTCCAATCAGAATTTCTTCGTTTTCGTCCAGCTCCAGAAGGGCGCCTCATTCAACGACTTAAACCGTAAGATCAAGGAATTCGTGGTAAAAACATACAGCAGTGACGAATACGTGCCGGTGCTGCGGCCTTTTGCCAGGTTCCATCTCTACCGACTGGGCGATGGAGGAGGAAGTATTGATCAGATCCGGCTGATCGGCTTCATGGGTGCCTTTATCCTGCTTATTGCCTGCATCAACTTCATGAACCTGACGACCGCCAGGTCCGGAAACCGGTCGAAGGAGATAGGGATGCGCAAGGTCATCGGAGCTTTTCGGAAGGATATTATCAAACAGTTCTATTTCGAGACATTCTTGCTCGTCTTGATCTCGATGGCGCTAACCGTTTTCCTGGCCGAGCTTTTCCTCCCGGTGTTCAACACCCTTTTCCGGAAAGAACTGACGCTGAGTTTTCTCCAGAATCCGTCTCTCTTGGGGTTCCTGATCGGCACCTCGCTGCTAACTGCACTGGTGGCGGGGAGCTATCCGGCTCTGTTCATGTCCTCTTTTCAGCCGCTTCGGATTATCAAGGGTTTTACGGGATCATCATTAAAAAGAGCCGGTTTTCACAAAGCCCTGGTCGTGGTCCAGTTCAGCCTGGCTATCGGGCTTATCGCCTATGCTGCCGGGGTTTATAAACAGCTTAACTATCTCCAGACCATGGACCTCGGCTATAACATGGAGAACCTTGTATTCTTCTCAAACAGAGGAGAATTGCTTAAGCGGTACGAGACAGCAAAAAATGAGTTCCTCCAGATCCCTAGGGTAGCAAAGGTTACGACCGCCTCCACTTATCTAACAGGCGGACGGACGAATTCTTCAGACTGGCAATGGGAGGGGAAAGACCCGGAGCTCAAACTCATCATTACAGACATAAGTGTCGACTCCGACTTTCTGGAGACGTTTGAAATCCCCCTTGTCAAAGGCCGCTTCTTCCGCAGAGAAAACGATTATTCCGGCAATCGAGACGAAATACTGATCAATGAAAAACTGGCAGGAATCATAGGAAAAGAAGATCCGATAGGTGCCAGTATGTCTTACAGTGGTCAGCATTACACTGTTATAGGAGTTATCAAAGACTACCTGCCTAACCCAAGCTGGCGGGTGGATGAACCGCTCATCCTGCTCCAGAAGCCTGAAAACTACAGATACATCTTTCTGAAACTCCATGCCGAGAACATCCCCCAAACGCTTGCTCAAGTTAAAAACGTTTTCGAGCGGTTGAATCCGGGCTTTCCTTTTGAATACGAATTCATGGATAACGACTATGAAGTTCAATTCAACTTTGTCCGCAGAACCCGTTCTTTAATCGCCTACCTCGCCGGCTTTGCTATTTTTATTTCCTGCCTGGGACTTTTCGGTTTAGCCTCGTTTAATGCCGAGCAGAGGACTAAAGAAATCGGTATCCGTAAGGTTCTCGGCTCTTCTGTCTCCAGGATTGTGATGCTTCTTTCAAAGGATCTAACAAGACTGGTCCTGCTGGCAAACATTATTGCCTGGCCAGGGGCTTGGTATCTCCTGAATCGATGGCTTCAGAGTTTTCTGTATCGCACCCATATTAGCTTCGACATTTTCATCGTTGCCGGAGCTATAACCCTTATCATCGCCCTTTTCACAGTCAGCTATCACTCCCTTAAAGCTGCCACGGCCAATCCTGTGGATTCGTTGAGGTATGAATAAACACTAATTGCATGATTGATCCGTTCTGTCTATGTCAAAAAACTGGGACTGTATATGTAAAAAAATGGGGATTGTAAAAATTGGGACTGTTTATATTTTTTGCAGGGGCTTGATTTATGTAGGGGCTTGATTTATGTAGGGGCTTGATTTATGTAGGG
>CAYUXD010000040.1:0-11894 GCA_964448655.1 uncultured Eubacteriales bacterium | reverse complement strand
GGACAGGCTACTTTTTTTGTATCATCGTATTAAAGAGGTATAAAAAAGGGGACAGGCCACTTTTTTTGTATCATCGAGCTCAGGCCCTATCATAGGGATACCTAGATAACAAAAGACAGAAGAATTTCTATTCTCTAGGACGAGGCCTGACCCCACAGACAGTCCTCCTTCTTCCCAAAAAAGTAGCCTGTCCCCTTTTTTCTACAGACAGTCTTCTTTCTTCCAGAAAAAGTAGCCTGTCCCCTTTTTTTTAATTTTTTCTACTTTTTTTCAGGAGCAGGCTATTTGTCAAAAATAAAGATTAAACCCCATTTTTATATAGACAAGGATTGTTTGGAGAATTATCATTGTTTATTAAAAGTTTCTAAAGGTAAGTGATGCGAGAAAAAATTCTTAAAAGCCTGGCAAAATTTCATGCTCATCATCCCTTGCGGATGTTAGTCATCGTAGCTGTCTTGACAATCATTTTTTTGGCGTTGGCTTCCCATCTTAAAATAACCATGCGCTGGTCTGACCTTTTGCCTTCCAAGGATAGAAGGACGATTTCTTTTAATAGAATAATCAATGAATTTGTCTCCGCAACAAGCATTGTTGTCGTCGTTCAGGGTGAGGAAGAATTGATAAAGTCCTTTGCTGAGGAAGCTGTTCCCAAAATTAAGCTTATCGTTGACCCGAAAGATAAAAAGCCATTCGTCAGACGGGTAGATTATAAACAAGAAATTGATTTTATAAAGAATCATGGACTGATGCTCATAAAAGCAGATGACCTAAAGAACATGAAGGATGTCTACAAGAATCCCAATCTCGACCCCTTACTCGAAAATATAAACAACAGTTTAGAAAAAGAATATGTTAGCCGCGAAGAATCTCTTTCGACCAGAGAGCAGGAAGATGGGGCATTTCTATTTTTGGATGGCATCCAAAACTTAATAAACACAATGCAGCGCTATGCACAGGAAAGTCTTCCCGAAAAATCTCCAGCGCAAAATCACCAGAATGCTGCTCAACAGGCTGTTGATAAACTTCTCTTTGGTGAGCCTTATATTCTTTCCTACGACAAAACAACTCTCATCCTGAATGTCATTCCGAACTTTACCATGCTGGATATCAGCAAGCTTGTTGATGGAGTAGATGCTGTTCAAGAGGTGGTTGATTCAGTTTTGATGGATTATCCGGACGTGAAAGCAGGGCTGACAGGCATCATGCCTGTGGAGCACGATGAGATGGTGTACGGCGAGAAAAGCATGGGTTATACGACCGTAATCGCCTTGGTTGCAGTGTTCTTCTTATTGGTTATTTCCTTCAGAATGTGGGTTGCACCGGTTCTAGGCTTACTTAACCTGGTGGTCGGAATCATCTGGGCTATGGGGCTAGCTTTTATCCTTGTTGGGACCTTGAATATCATGACCTATATGATGGCAGTGATCCTGATCGGTTTAGGAATTGATTTTTCGATTCACATGATTTCTGGTTTCACTGAAGGGAGGTCGTTAGGGAAGCAGATCCGAGCATCCATGGAAGAAACATTTCTCAAGAGCGGAAAGGGCATCCTAACCGGATGTCTAACAACGAGCATTGCTTTCCTGACATTGAGCATCAGCAGCTCCCGCGGAATGAAAGAACTGGGCGTTGTCACCGGTGGAGGTTTGATTGCCATATTAATAGTGACTTTCCTCTTCCTTCCGTCACTTCTTGTTTTGAGAGAACATCGATTTGAAAAAAAGAGGAAAAAGGGGGAGTTAAAAAAAGAATTTACCTTGAAGGACATTTCCTTCAAGCCCCTGGGAAATATGGGAAAATTTCTTTCCAGGCGATACCTTGCTACTCTTATCACATCTATTCTTGTTACTGCCTTTTTAATTTTTTCTGCGACCAAGGTTTCTTTTGACCAGAACTACATGAATCTGGAGCCGAAAGGATTGCCTTCGATTACACTTCAGGATACAGTGCTGGAAAAATTTGACCTGAGCATGGATTATGCCTTGATTTTGACTGATAACGTTGCAGATTCAAGGGCCATGGCTGAGGAAGCCAAAGACATAGGTTCAGTAGCTGTGGCAGAAGATATCTCGGTCTACATCCCCTCGAAGAAACAGCAGGAAAGGAGAATCCCTTTTATCAATGAAATTCGAAAGGCGATTGAAGTTACTCAGCCGAGGAATACTTTCAAGATAGAGAATTATGAGAGATTCCTCCAGGAACTAGGTCGATTAGAGATGAACATAATAGAGATTCAGGATATGGCTTTTTTAGGAGGTCAGGATAAGGTGGATAACAAATGTGCTGAGATTGTGGGTGAAGCTGACGATTCTGACCCCAAAAGTCTAATAAAGGATTTAATCAAGATTTTAGAAAAGGATAAAAAGAGGGCATTGGCTGGATTGGAGGAATTCCAGAAAGATTTCGCTCCCTATTTTAAAAACTCGGTAATCCAATTGTCTTCGGAAGAGCCGATTCAGTTTGAAAATCTTCCTGCGACTGTTTTAGACAGGTATACAAATGAAGATAGAACAAAATTTTTAGTTACGGTATTTCCTGCGGATAACATCTGGCAGGATGCAGAATTTTTAAAGCGCTTTGTCGGAGATTTAGAAAGAGTCAGCGCCAATGCCACTGGGATGCCGCCTGTTTTTAGGGCCCTTATTGAGATTATCGGGAGAGACGGGAGAAACGCGATTCTGCTGGCACTTGTCGCTGTATTTTTCGTCCTATGGTTAGATTACAGAAAGCTAGGGCATGCTCTTATGGCCATGATCCCCCTGACAATAGGTGTTTTCTGGATGGTGGGCATGATGGGTCTCGCCGGGATGAAGCTGACTGTGATGAGTGTTATGGGTCTTCCGATGATTGTCGGAATAGGAGTGGATGATGGAGTTCATATTGTGCACCGCTGGCGTATTGAAGGAAAAGGAAAAATAACTCAAGTCTTTGCCAGCACTGGAAAGGCTATCATTCTCACCAGCGCCACGACAATGCTAGCCTTCGGGTCTCTTGTGTTTTCCGTCTGGCCTGGATTTGCCAGTCTCGGTGTTGCCATGTTTATCGGTGTGGGTGCCTGTTTTTTATCAACAGTCATCATTTTGTCAGGTATGTTGGGATTATTAGAAAGGCAAAAGTGACCTTGTCATTCCCAAATTCAGGCATGATGGGGTCAGACCTTTCAAACTTTTATAATCCTTAATTTCCTTTCTTCTTACCTGAAGTAAATGGGAGGTCAGGTCTTGCTTTTTGCCTGTCTCAATAATCTCATCCAACGATCTAAAATTTCATTACAAGAATTAAAGCGACATAGATATCTCATGTCTTCAAGATGAGATTGCCACACTCCCCTGCCCATTTATAAAAAGAGCAGAGTCGCCCGTTAATCCTCGGGGTCAGGCCTTATCCAACGGAATGCCATAGGGACAAGACGTAGGAAAGCATCTCTCCCCGATGGCAAGGCCTGACCCCATAAATTAAATTGCGTTTGTATGAGCAAAGGCAAAAAGCAAGACCTGACCCCATAAAGAAAAAGTAGCCTGTCGCCTTTTTTCCCGCATCTTTTTATTTCCTACAATTATAAATATTATAATAGAATATCCTAAGAGGTACTCTATTTGTAGAAACTCCAGGAGATGGAATCATGCGCCAGCCAAAAAAGAATGAAGAAGGTGGAATGTTCGAGCTGAAATTTTATTCCGGCTACAAGGGAGAAGAGATTCCGAAGTCTGTCGTAATCGGCAACCGCGAATTCATAATAGAAGAGATTATTTCGAGAAAAAGAGTTCTGGACCAGAAATCCGGAAGGAGGTTTGAAGTTTACAAGTGCAAGATGGAAGGAGAGATGGTCGAGATCAAAGTATATGAATCAGGAGAGTGGGAAATTTCATTCTCATAAAAAAAGATGTTGTTATTTATGACGTAGCTATTTATTTTTAAATTAGCTTTGTGAATAAAAAACGGGGACACGCTACTTATTCTGGGAAAAAAATGACAATATTTACGGTGGACAGGACATAAAGAAAAAGTAGCCTGTCCCCTTTTTTCCTGCGTCTTATTTGTTCCCTGATCTCATTTGTTCTGTCATATTTCAATTTTTTTTAAAAATACAAAACCTTTTTCCCTATTTTTTCGTTTATTTAAGTGAAATTATGAATCAGTAAATAAAATGATAAAGAATTAAGACAATTTAGGATAGGAATAATGATAAAAAAGGCCGGATTCATTTTAATCTTTTCCTTCAGTCTTTTTCTTTTGTCCCAGTTCGCTTTTGCCTCTTCCCAGGAGATTTTGCAGATTCCAAAAATTTCTCATCCGCCGAAGATTGACGGCATCCTGGAGAATGTACTCTGGGAAAGAGAAGCATTAAAGATCGAAGATTTTCTCCAGTATACTCCTAAAGAAAAAGGAACACCTACTGAAAAAACCGTAGCTTACGTCGGCTACGATAAGAAAAATCTTTATTTTGCTTTTCGCTGTTATGATTCTGACCCGAAGAAATTAAGAGCGGCCGTAACCAATCGCGACAACATCATTGATGATGATTGGATCGCCATCTTTATAGATACTTTTAACGAGAAGCGCCGGGCTTTTACATTTTTTATCAATCCTCGAGGTATCCAGATGGATCTGATTCGAGTTGAAGAAGGCGGAAACGATAATATGGACGAGAGTTGGGATACAGTTTTCCGTTCGGACGGAAAGATTGATGAAGAAGGCTACACCGTTGAGATGGCTATTCCTTTCAAGAGCATTCGATTCCCTGATAAGGAGAGTAAGGTCTGGGGACTTATGCTCGGCAGGACTATTGCCCGCAAAGGAGAGATTGTTATCTGGCCTCCGATGTCAAAATCCATTCCCGGTTTGCTTACTCAGGAAAGAGAGATTATGATTCAGGGTAAGGTAGAGAAAGGAAAAAACTTCGAGCTCATGCCCATATTCACCTCGCTCAAAAATAAAGCTGAAAAAACAGACCTTCAGCCCGGGATGAACTTCAAATGGGGGATTAGCTCTGATTTAACCCTTGATCTCACTCTCAATCCTGATTTTAGTCATATCGAGGCAGATGCGCCTCAGATTGATATAAACAAGAGGTTTGCCCTCTACTATTCTGAAAAAAGGCCCTTTTTCCTGGAAGGGATGGAAATTTTTCAGTTTCCTGAAATCGATATGGTCTACACCCGAAGGATCATCGACCCTGCTGGGGGAGCAAAGCTTACCGGGAAAGTGGGGCGCTTCACCTACGGCCTTCTCTCTGCTTATGATACAAATCCTACCGAAAGTCTCTGGGAAGTCCATAATGGAGGAGAGAGCCGGGATGATAATGCCCTCTTCAACATCCTCCGCATCAAGACCGACGTTTTTAAAGAGTCTTATCTAGGCTTTTGTCTGGCCGATAAAGAGATTGATGGTTCTTACAACAGGGTTTTAGGAGTTGACGGTCAGTTTAAGTTTAAAAATAAATTCTTTTTCTCTTTTCAGACTATAGGTTCCAAGACAAGGTTTGATGATCAGGAAACAGGTATCGTTCCAGCCCTGTATGCTGACCTCTCTTACTTTTCCAAACACCTGGGTGGAGGCTTGTACTGGATGTCGATTCATCCAGACTTTGAGGCCTCTTCTGGTTTTATTAATCGTGTGGATTACAGAACTTTGGGAGCATACACAAGGTTCCGCGTCTATCCCGAGAAAAAATATCTGAATCAAGTCTCACTCGGGCTTAGTGCAGGACAAAGGTATGCTTATTTTGAAGACCTTTTAATTGATCAATGGGCAACGGCCAATCTTCACTTAAGGTATACTGAATTCAGCATGATGGATATTACCTTCCAGAATTCCATGGAAAGGTATGAAGGGATTGATTTCAATAAGAATTCTTTGACTGTTGAGGGCGAAAACAACTTGATTGGCTGGCTTCCTTTCGTGTTTTATTTCAGGACAGGCCATAGCATCTTTTATGATCCTGATGATCCCTTTCTTGGATGGAGTAATACTTACGGACTCTTTTTCAATGTTAAACCTAATAAAAGGCTTCAGATGTCGGTAGATTTCAGTAAAGAGACTTTCTGGGAGGAGAGAGGAGGAGAGCAACTCTATGATTTCAACGCCATCCGTCAAAAAACAACATACCAGCTTTCCAAAACCCTCTCCTTGAGGGCTATCGTTGATTATTACCACGAAGACAATGAATTTTACGGCAGCTTTCTCGTAAGCTGGATCCTGAGACCGGGAACTGTGTTCTTCTTTGGTGTTGATAGTAATTACTTGAAGGGGGGATCAGGCAGGTATGGCCAGGACAATTACAGCATCTTCATAAAATTCTCTTACTGGTGGAGAATTTAATCCCTTCTATTTTATTTGTTCAGCCTATTCTGTCTGTTCAGCTCTAACCTTTATTTCTGTTAATCCTCTATAGGATAATGCACTTGTCTCGCTTGCTGTGTCGAGTATAATAGGACCATGAGCTTGGATTTTTTGAAAGAAACAGAGGAATTCAAAAGACTTCTCAGGGCCATAAACCAGGGAGAGAAAGGTCTGAAAGTCACGGGACTTGTCGAGGCGTCCAAGCCCTACTTTCTCTCGACATTGGCCCTGGAATCCAAGAAAAGAATTGTTTTTATCCGGCCGTCTTCATTTCCTCTTTCCGAGATTGAAGAGCAGTGTCGGTTTTACTTATCCCAGCTTTCCTCTGATCTAAGCCTCAGCTCTCTGCCTTCTCTCTCAGAAAATCCTTACCTGGAGATTTTTCCATCTCTCGATTCAGTCTCCTCGAGGATGAGTTTTTTCTATGATTTAATCCATAATTCATCTTCCCTGATTCTAACCCATATCTTTGGCTTGCTAAAGCCTTTCCCTAATCCCCAAAATCTTAAACGGTTCTTTTTGGATTTAGAGAAGGGGGGAACTTTTGGACGCGACCAAATTCTGAACATACTGGATGATTACGGATATACCCGGGAGGACTTAATTAATTCTCATGGAGAATATGCCTGGCGTGGGGGAGTTGTGGATGTCTTTTCTCCCTGGAAGCCTCTTCCTTATCGAATCGAGTTCAGCGGCGATGAGATCGCATCAATTCGAGAATTTGATCCTTCCTCTCAGCGTTCAGTAAGTAAAATTGATCGTATTCGTCTCCCATCTCTCAGGGAGTTTCCAAGTTCGCCTCAATTTCTCCAGGAATGGGAGGAAAAGATTAGAGGCAGAGAGGAAATCCGCCATTTGAAGGATACAGAGGAAAAGATAGGTCGAGTGATACAGGGAGATTTCTTCCCTTCTTTTTTCTATCTTTCTCTTCTTCATAAAGAGCATTTTGTTCCTTTTAATCATTATATAAAGAATTCTCTGTTTATTATTGATGATATTGATGAGGTGGAAAAAGAATGGAAGGAGACCTTCAAGGATTTGAGGGAGCAATACGCCGGGCTTAAAAATGGTGGAAAGTTTTGTCTTCCTCCAGGGGAAATTTATCCACCCCCTCTCTGGGAACAAATAAAAAATGAGGCGATTCATTGGCAAGAGCTTGCTCCAGAACGAGGGAAAAAGACGTTCTCCTTCTCCTTCCAATCTGTTCCCGAGTTTAAAAACAAGATTCCTTTCTTTCTCCAATATATGAAAAAGTTGCAGAAAGAAAGGGAGAGATGCTTCATCTATTTTTCAAGTCCGGCTGTGCGCAAGAAAATGGCCAGCCTTCTCTCTCAGAGTGAAATCCTGCATCTTGAATCCTCCACATCTTTTGCCTTCCCTGAGGACGGAGCAGTTGTGCTCCTGGTAGGGAGACTTCATCATGGGTTCAGCTATCCCAAGGAAAAAATAGCTTTTTTTTCTGAAAAGGATATTTTCACAGAAGAAAAAGTTATCGTTTCTCGTCTTCCAGCAAAGCCCTTTCTCTCCCATTTTCGTGACCTCAAAGGAGGAGATTATGTTGTTCATGCAGATTACGGAATAGGGCTGTTCATGGGCTTGATGAAGATGGAGATAGAAAGAAAAAACCGTGAATTCATCGAGATAATCTATAGGGATGAAGATAAACTCTTTGTGCCTGTCGAGGACCTCAATCTTGTTCAAAAATACTCAAAAGTCGGCTCGAGTGTGCCTCTTCTCAATAAATTGGGGAGTCCTTCCTGGGAAAGGACTAAAGCAAGGACAAAAAAAGCCATAGAGAAAATGGCCAAGGAGCTGTTGCATCTCTATGCTCAAAGGAAAGCTATGAAGGGATTTAGCTTTAGTCTTGGAGGTGACTGGCAGTCTGAGTTTGAGAGAACATTTGAATACGAGGAAACAGAAGATCAACTGAGAGCCATAAAAGAGATAATGAATGACATGGAGACAGAGTTTCCGATGGACCGTCTCCTTTGTGGAGACGTGGGATACGGCAAAACTGAAGTGGCGATGAGGGCTTCATTCAAGGCTGTGATGGACGGAAAGCAGGTGGCTGTTCTTTGTCCTACTACTGTTCTTGCTAGCCAGCATCTGAAGACATTCAGGAACAGGGTGGTTCTGTTTCCTGTCAGGGTTGAAAGCCTTACTCGGCTCCAGACAAAAGGCCAACAAAAGAGGATTGTCGAGGATTTAAAAAAAGGATTAATCGATATTGTAATCGGGACTCATCGGCTTCTCTCCAAGGATGTTCAATTCCGAGATTTAGGTCTTTTAATCATCGATGAAGAACAGAGATTTGGAGTAAGTCACAAGGAAAAAATAAAAAAGATGAAGACCGATATCGATATTCTAACCCTGAGCGCAACGCCTATTCCAAGGACCTTGAATTTATCTCTTACTTCCCTCAGAGATATGAGCCTCATCGAGACACCCCCCAAAGACAGGCTGGCAATACATACGGTTGTGACTCCCTTCAGTCCCAGACTTATTGCCTCTGCTGTAAAAACGGAATTGGCGCGGAGAGGGCAGGTTTATTTTATACACAACAGGATTGAAGATATTGATAAAGTTGCCAGGATGATAGAGAAATATGTACCCCAAGCAAGAGTCGCTGTAGTCCATGGAAAAATGCCAAGCGCAACGCTTGAGAAAAAGATGATTGATTTTATCAACCAGAAATTCAATGTGCTGGTTTCAACCACGATCATCGAGAACGGAATAGATATCCCTCTTGTTAATTCCCTGATTGTAGAGCGGGCAGACCTTTTTGGGTTGGCCCAGCTTTATCAGCTTCGCGGTAGAGTGGGCCGTTCCTCCCGCCAAGCTGTCGCCTATTTTCTGGTTCCTCCGTTTACAGAGCTTACTAATTTGGCCAAGGAGCGCTTAAAAGCGCTTCAAGAATTTACTGAGCTGGGATCAGGTTTTCGGTTAGCTGCCAAAGATTTGGAGATAAGAGGAGCCGGGAATTTTTTGGGTTCCGAACAGCATGGATATATGGAAGCAGTTGGGTTTGATTATTATATGCATCTTTTAGAGAAGACAATTAAAGAACTCAAAGGGGAAGCGAGAGAAGATATTAAAAGCGAGATTAACTTAAAAGTTGATATCCGGATCCCAGAGGATTATCTTCCCCAGATAAACCTGAGGCTTAACCTTTATAAACTAATTTCTTCTGTGGAGGATTTAAGTGAAATTGAAAAAATAAAAGAAGAGATAAAAGATAGATACGGCCCTCTCCCCTCAAGTGTAGCCAATCTCCTTCGCTACGGCATGATCAAACACTTGGCTCAAAAGGTAAAGATCAATGCTATCGACCGTATAGGGAAGAAAATAATATTTAAAATTTTCCCAACATCATCTGCAGACATAGCTCAACTGACCAAGCTCATGGAAAGATATTCAGGGACAATCACTCCTCAGGGTGTGATGAGCCTAACCATTCCTGCCCGGAAAGAGACCGAAATTATGGATGAAACAATATCCATCTTGAAGGAGTTATTTTTATATAATATAATAAATTAAGCGTAAAAAAGATGAAATTTCTCAAGTTGAAACGTAGCTTATTTTTCCTTTTCCTGGCAGGGGTTTTCATTTTTCTTGGCGCGAATTGCGGAGAGAAGAATGAACAGGAAAGTTCCTTCGGCGTTAACCTTGAGGACCCGCAAAAAAAGAACTACGTCATCATTGAAATTGAAGATACTACATATCTTAATTCTGACTTTGAAAAGTATGTTCGCGGGACTTTCGGAAATGACCAGAAGGCATTAACTCCTGTTTCTCTAAGTCGGCTCCTTGATAAATTTATCGAGGAGAAGCTTATTTTACGATCAGCCAGTAATCAGAATATATCTTTAAGCTGGGAGGAGAAACAAGAGTATTTGGCAAAGTTGTCGAGCGAGCTTAAGTCTGAAGGCAGCAACGTCTCTGTAGAAGAAATGGATACCGAGATTTTGTTTGATAGGTTATTGATAGAAAAATACACTTATGCGCTTGTGAAGGACATCGAAGTCAAAGAGGAGGAAATAAAGGAGTATTATAATCTTCATAAGAGAGAATTTTTGCGGCCCCAGAGGATTGAGGCTAGCCAGATACTGTTGGAAACTGAGGATCAGGCCATCGAAGTCATGGAAAGAGTGAAGAATGCTTCTGAGGAAGATTTCAGAAAGATTGCCGAGGCAGAATCCATTGGTCTGGAAGCTGTTAAAGGAGGGAAGATGGGTGTGTTTGAAATGGGCCAGCTTCCGTTTGAAATGGAACAAGTGCTATTTTCCCTAGAAGAAGGAGAGTTAAGCCCAGTGGTGGAGTCTTCTTACGGTTATCACATTTTCAGAGTGGATAGAAGATTTGAGCCGGAGTTGATTTCTGAAGAAGAAGCTTTGCCAGGCATAAAAGTAAAAATCTTGGATCTGAAAATAAACTATATAATTTCTTCACACATGGAGTATTTGAAAAATAATATAGATTGGAGTTTCTATCCCATGAATCTATCTTTTCCTTATCAAAGGGATAACATATGAAGAAAAGAAGTGCCATCCTAGCTTTTATCTTAGTATTTTCTGGGGCAGTATTTCTTATCGGCCAAGATGTCATCGAAGAAATTGTAGCCATCGTAAACGATGACATTATTACCCTCTCTCAATTTAAAGCAGAGTACGAAGATTTTTACCGGGCTTTTAGCGCTCAATTTAAAGGAGAAGAGTTTGAAAAGCGGTATGCTGCCATGAAAGAAAATCTTTTAGAAAAAATGATAACAGATCTTCTGCTTTTGCAAGAAGCCGAGAAAATGGGGGGGATTAATCCAGATGAACAATTGAGATTATGGCTGGAAAACTTAAAAAAAGAGAATAACATAAATTCGGATGCGGAGTTAATCCGGGCTCTCCAACAGCAAGGTATTGATTTTGAAGAATGGAAGAAAAGGATGAGGGAGAATATCATGAGGGAAGCTGTTATTTATTCAAAAGTCCGTGGAAGTATTGTCGTCGACGACTCAGAAATCGTTACTTATTATAAGCTTCATCCAGAGGAGTTCACAGAGCTCCCAGAATATAAACTGAAAGCTATCTATCTTTCAGCTGAAGGAGGAAACGAGGAAGAAGTCGAGGCTAAAAAGCAAGAAATCAACGAGAAAATTTCTTCTGGAGAGGACATGGGCTCTCTAGCCGGCATGTACTCTGAGGGGCCAGAAAAGGAAAATCAGGGAGAGTTGGGAAGCTTTAAAAAAGGTGAATTGGAAAAAGACCTGGAACAAGCTGTGGAGAAGCTGAAAGTGGGGGAGATGACTCCCTGGCTAAAGGTTCAAGCGGGCTGGTTCCTACTGAAATTAGAAGAGAGAAAAGAGAGTCGCCTTAAATCCTTTGAGGAAGCCCGGAAAGAAATAGAAGAGAAGTTTTTTAATGAGAAAAGCGAAAAAAAATTAGAAGTATTTTTAAAAGACCTCAAAGAGAAGAGCCATATAAAGATTCTTATATCCAATCCTTTCGATTATATTTAGCATCCCATTTTTTGTTAGGGGATGAAGATAGCGGCGGCAAAGG
>CAYUXD010000039.1:0-11940 GCA_964448655.1 uncultured Eubacteriales bacterium | reverse complement strand
ACGCAATATATATTTTTACAATGTCATTGCGAGCCCTGAAAGGGCGTGGCAATCTCTTAAGATGAATTAACGAGATCGCCACTTCGCTCCTCGCGATGACAGTGGAATAATTGCGTTTGTATTAGTAACTAAATGTAGTATAATTTTATCTCTGGATTTGATATAAAAAGAGAATTCAAATGTTGAAGAAAGCAAGGGGTTTCACATTGATTGAATTGCTCATCGTTGTTGTTATCATCGGTATCCTCTCGGCGATTGTCATCCCCAATGCCGTAGTCGCCATACAGAAAGCTAAGCAGAAAGAAACTATGAAGCAAATTGTCCACCTGGCCACCGCCTGTGCAGATTATGTAACATCGGTTGGATATGCTCCTGATTCTGGAAATCAGTCAGGTGCTCTTCAAGCCGGTAGCAATTTCTTAAGTTCTATTTCCCCGATGTTTTTAAGAGTTTGTCCTATAAATGATCAATGGGGGAATCCTTTTCGAGTTTATACAGGCACAGCCGTAGCCTCGGTTTACGATATTCCTGCAGAAGATATAGGCGGTGATGACTTCTTAATTGTTTCCTTAGGCCGAGACGGGGAGGATGGCGGAGATGAAAGTTTTACTTATAGTGCCGAAAATCCTGTAGCTGGCATGTACATGATAAATTCTATTGCGGATTTCGATAATGATTTGATCAATTTAAATGGCTCTTGGCTTCATGCTCCGCGAATAATGTTTCGCGGTTCATGATTTAAATAAATTTTATAATTTCGGGCGGTACATTATCAAATGTATCGCTTTTTTTTCGCCCTTCCTTCCATACTTGACTGATCCCTGCTCTCCATTTCTTCAGAGACTTATGTTATAATCTCGTAAACAAGGAATGCGAACATTTGTCCTCTTGATCTTTTATACTCTTCTGACGATTCTTATCATTCCTGTTCTTCTTTTCTGCTACCCGCTAAAGTTTGCTCAGCCTATTATCCTGATCGGCAAGTGGGCTTTGTGGGCGGGGCACAAAATATTGGGGATTTGCCTTGATGCTTCCGGAATCGAGAGAATAGATAAAAGAGTGTCCTATGTTTTTATGGCCAACCATCTGAGTTTAATCGATGGGCCTTTGCTTTTTATGCTCATCCCTCAATTTGTTAGGGTTCTCCTGAAAAAAGAAGCTTTCAGGATCCCTGTAATCGGCCAGGCTATGAGGCAGGCAGGTTTTGTTTCTGTTGATCGAAAAGGTTTAAAAGGAGGAAAAAAGAGCATAGACCGAGCCACTCGCATGATAAAAGAGAAGGGCTTTTCTTTCTTGATTTTTCCCGAAGGCACGAGGAGTCGAGACGGAAAACTTCAGCCGTTCAAACGGGGGGGATTCTTCCTGGCTGTAAACAGCCAGGTTCCCATATTTCCTGTGAGCATAAAGGGTAGCTACGCACTCCTGCCCAAGGGTTCTTTTTTTGTAAAAAAAGGAAAAGTGGGGGTGATGTTTCATCCGCCCGTTTCTGTTCTGGGGTACGACCGGAACAACCTCTCCCAGCTTATGGGTAAAGTCAGAAGTGTCATACAGAGTGGATTAGATTGAATATTTTCAAGAAACTTTATTTTTAGCCAGGAGGGAAGATGGATTATCAAAATGTTATCGAGGAATGGAGACAAATTGCCGAGGATTTCTTTTCAGCCAAGGGTGATCTTTTCGAAAAAGTTGTGAGCCTCTCAGTCGAAGAGCTAAGAGCAGGGCATAAGATTCTGATTTTTGGGAACGGTGGAAGCGCTGCCCAGGCTCAACATTTCGCTGCAGAGCTTGTGAATAAATTTCTAAAGGAGAGGGCTCCTATTCGAGCGATATCCTTAACCACGGACACTTCTTCCCTCACGTCAATCGCCAATGATATATCTTACGACCATGTCTTCAGCCGCCAGATAGAGGCCCTTGGGGATAAGGAGGATGTTGTCCTGGGACTTTCCACAAGTGGAAACTCACCCAATGTGATGGAAGCTATGAAAGTTGCTAAAGAGAGAGGATTGCTCACCGTGGGCTTTACCGGAAAAGGAGGAGGAAAGCTCAGCTCTCTCGTTGATTATCTCCTTGATGTGTCCTCAGAGAGCGCTCCCAGGATTCAGGAGGTTCATCTTTTCCTCCTTCATCTTTTGGCCGGGGAGATAGAGAAAAGGTTGGAATAAAACTCTTTACCTGGACCGCCAGAACCTCTCCCTGCGTGGTCTGGATTTGGATTCCCCGAAAGTGAAGGGCTTTTCCTCTGCAGCCGGGCTTTCAGGCGCAACTTCCCTTTCTTCTTTTTCGCTTTTGTCGATGCGGAAGGATCGCTCTGCTGCATAAAGAATTTCTTCTCTGAGTCCTTCAGAGGAAACTTCCTCCGTAAACTTCCGTCTGCCTGCTACTAAATCTTTGATATAGTACTGAATCTGCTCCTCAGTGTAGAAGTTGCGAAGGGCGTATTCATCAAGGCTCTTTCCTTCGCAGAGCCTTATTTCCTTGGTTCCGAGCAGTCCTTTCTCATAGTGGTTGGTTCCCCTTAAATCGCCCCTCTGGATTTGAGCCATAAGATTGATGGGAACACGGCTCACCTTGCGAACTAATCTTTTTTTCTTTTGACCGTTTTCTTCATGAGTTTCGATGATCTCCCCGAGCCCCCCTGTATTGTACTGCATGAATTTTAGTTTTTCGGGGTAGTTGCTAACCAGGGTCATGATTATTTCATAGAAGCGGTTGATTTTTTTAGCCCTGGGCCCGACGATGAAGGGATCGGTTCCGACGATGCGCACTGATTCACCGGCTTTGAGGGGCTGGCTGGCATAGCTGTGGGTGCTTTCTCCCCAGAGATAAGCAAGCACAGCCTGTTCTGGGGTCAACTGCTGGGCAAAACTCATTATCGTATTCCTCCGGGTGATGAAAGCAAAGACCAGCCCGTCCAGCTCTTCCAGAGGAGGGAGGTTGATAGATTTAGAGGAGATGCCAACCGTTTTCCCTTTTATCTTGACCTTGAGTTTATCACGCCTCACAACTGCCCTTCCGTTCGCCGTAAGAGTTTCATCGACAAAATCGACTTCCCCATTGGCTTTGATCATGACGTTTTCAAACAGCGCAGATTTGTCGGTTAAAGCATTGTACATCGCTTCCTGGCTTTCTTGCTCAACATCTGTTTTCACAAAGAAATTGTCTTCTGTCCCCAAGGCAGATCCATCATTCTTCAAGAAAACGATATCATCCTGGGAAACTACGGTCTTTTCGCCTTTATCATAATCAAGACCGAGCTTGTGGCAGGACCAGGTGGATTTTCCCGTTGCAGTCAGGCCAAACAGAAACACTCCGTAGGTTTTGAGCTTGTTATTGGAATCTCTGACCGTAACGAGCTTTGTTCCGGCGTGAAGACCGAGCATACCCAGCTCATCAGCTGACCACATGGCCTGGCGGAGAAAACCTTTTTTGTCTTCTCCCATGTAATCAGTCCCCAGAGCGATATTAATTTTTTCTTCAGGAAGAACAAGAACTTGCTGCCGTAGAAGATGCTCTTCCGGAATATGAATCATGATGAACTCAGGGCCAGGACGCTTTCCTGGTTTGAACATGGTGTGTCCCCACATAAATCCGATGCGGTAGTTCACAAGATCTGCTTCGGAAACATAAAGATTGCAGATGGGGTTGTAGGAATCATTTTCTCCCATCTGTCTCCGGATGTGGTAGAAGGGAAGAGTTCTCAGAAGATGGAGCACCTTGTCCAGCTCTTCCGGTGCCCTGGCGATGAGAGTTTGCTGTTCTGCTGAGGGAGAGGGAAGATGAACTGCCTCAGTCCCTAAGTAAACAGTTTTCGGAGCAATGCGGCTTGATATGGCTGCCCGCCAGCCGTAGGATCCGAACTTTGTTTTTACTCCTGTTGCTTTGGCTCTTGGTTCGAGCCAATTGAGGTCCACAGCTCTGATGTTCGGTCCCTTCAAGACACGAAGGAGTTCCTCCTTGAATTTATTGCAGGCTTCTTGATTGTTAATTTCCTTGTTATTCATCGGAATTATGCATTTTCTTTTATGGGATTATTCTGTTTTTGGCTCACCTGTCACAATTTTTTTGAGGTCATCGACTGAGGCCTTTCCGCTGTTAAAGAGGTAACAGGAACTGCTCTCGAGAAGACGCTCGAAAAAATTCCTCTGAAGCTCCATCTTTTCAGGAGTTGTGAGCAAAAGATGGGGATTGAAAAAAGGCTGGCTTTTAGAGGGGCTGAGACCGCGCGTTAGCCCGAGGCTCTGTCCAGATTCGAGAAGGCGCAGGGCGTCTTCAACCTGGACTTCCACCACAGGAGGAGAGACAGTATCATAGCGGAGGATGAATACCCAGCGAAGAGAAGTGCGCTTAACGTGCTTTGCTGGCCCCTCGATCCAGTAAGGATCAAGAAGAGCATGGGAATCTTTGGAGGCTTTATAGCAATAGGGGGAGCCGCGGTCAAGACGGCAGTCGTCAAGGCGAAGACATTCGGCATCCTGGCAGTCTTCTTTGAGCGTAATTACGTTTTCACATTTACTTGAGTCGAAAAGAGGAGCTAAGCGAGGATAGGATTCAACAGTGTTTGTCGGGAAAAAAAGCTTTCTTTCGACAGAATCAGCCAGGGCCGGGCCTCCTGCAAGGCGGACGAAGATGATGTCGTTGGAGTGCAAGCGGAATCGTTTATCTTGAAGAAGAGCGAAGAAAAGTTCAGTCTTTTTTGTTCCTTTTGGCCCGATCAGGACGAGACCGCTTCCGTCAATATCAGCCGACATTCCCCGGATTGTGTGGACATTAAAAAGCTTTTCGGAGACGTCCATGACAAGACCAAGAGCCAGACTGCGCAGAGAAACGTAATTGTCTGTGTTGACGAGCACTCCTGTGTTTGTTTCTGAGTTATAGAAAGAGTGCGGTTCGCGTCCTGTTATTCCGTCGACCGCATAGATGATGCCGTGGGGTTCCAGGTCTGCTTCAAGTTGAGCCGGGTACCAGTTTTCTATCCAGAAATCATTGAGGTGGGAGATATTCGTGCGCAGCTGAACAATGACGCCGTTGATGTTGGCGTTCCATTCAAAATAGTTTTCGTAACTGAGATGGCTTTCCATTTCAGCGATCAGAGCATCCTTCATTTTGACAGAGATTGTGGAATCTACGGGCACTGATTTTTTTCTTCGTGTTATCGTATTGTCTAAAGATATGCGCTTGATTTTTTTGGCTGTTTTAAGGTTTGAGAGGGCCTCTGTGATCCTGTCCATGCCTTTTTCCAGGTTTTCCATGGAAGTGGCGTATGAAATGCGGATATAATCATCGGCACCAAAGGAATCTCCTGGAACGATAGCTACTAAAGCCTCTTTTAGAAGATAATAGGCCATGCCGTAAGAGTTTCGAATCTGGACACTGTTGAATTCTTTATCGTAATAAGCGGAGAAATTAGGAAAAAGATAGAATGCTCCCTGCGGTTTGAAACAGGAGAGATGAGGGATTCTTTGAAGCCTCATCAATAGATAGTTTCTCCGTCTCTGAAACTCAGATGTCATTTTGGAAACTTCATACTGGGGACCGGTCAGAGCTTCTAAACTCGCCTTTTGAGAGATTGAGCAGGCATTGGAGGTGGTGTGGCTCTGGATTTTGGCCATGCCATTGATTATTTCCGCAGGGCCGGCTGCGTATCCTATACGCCATCCAGTCATGGAGTAAGATTTTGAGACACCGCTGATGATAGCTGTTCTCTTTTTTATTTCCTCTCCCAGTGAAGCAAAACTCACAAAACGAAAGTTATCATAGACGATTTTTTCATATATTTCATCAGCAATAACAAAGATATCTTCTTCCATAACTACGTCCGCCAAGGCTTCAAGGTCGCGTTTCTCGTAGGCCGCTCCTGTAGGATTGGAGGGATTGTTCAGTATCAAAGCCTTGGTGGCAGGGGAGATGGCAGACTTTAGCTGATTTGGCGTCATAAGAAATCCATTTTCCTCCTTGGTAGGGACTATTACAGCTTTGCCTTTAGCGAGAGAGACTGAATGGGGATAGGTTACCCAGTAGGGAGCCGGGATGATGACTTCTTGGCCTTCATCTACCAGCGCTTGAACCAGATGGTAAAGCGAGCTCTTTGCTCCTGAGGAGACGATGATTTCATCCAGAGTATAGGTGAGGCCATAATCTTGTTTCAGGCGGTTTATGATTGCTTCCTTCAGGGCTGGAATTCCATCGTTTGCTGTATACTTGGTAAAATTTTGCTCGATGGCCTGGATACCAGCCGCTTTTACATTATCAGGAGTGGAAAAGTCTGGCTCTCCCACACTGAGGTCAACAACGTCTATTCCCTCGGCCCTCATTGCTTTAGCCTTGGTTGTTATTTTAAGGGTGGGAGATATGCCGATTTGACTAGCTTTTTCTGATATCATGACTGACCTACTTTTCCTGGGGAATAATTATTATTCTTCTTTCTCTTCAGGCGTGAGTTTTTCTTTGAGATATTTCTTAAGGTCTACTCCTGTCAGGGACTTGACTACCTCTGGCATTTGAGCCAGGACTTCTGCCACTTGGCCGGTGATTTTTGAAACACCCAGGCCTTTATCGCCTCCGACCATCACGATTTTATCAACCTTGGAGAGAGGTTCGGAGACGGCCTTGGCCAAGTCGGGGAGGACTTTAAGATACGTATCAAATAGAGCAGCCTTGTCGTACTTTTCCCAGGCCTGAGCTTTTTTCAGCATTGCTTCAGCCTCGGCTAAACCTCGTTGCTTGAGCCCTTCGGCTGCAGCAGCACCTTCGAGTCTTGTCGCTTCTGATTTTCCCCTGGCTTCAGCCAGGATACGGTATTCTTCTGCCTCTGCTTCTGCTTTTAGCTGGTATTTGCGGGCGTCAGAAGGTTTGATAACACTGGACTCAAGCTCTTTCTGTTTACGGCCGATTTCTAAATCCTCTATCTTTATGGATTGTTCCTTTTCTATGAGCTTTACCTTGCCTTCTTCCTTTTTTATTTCCTGGTCGATGCGGAAGCGCTCAAGTTCATAGGAGAGGTCTGCTTGTGCTTTTTTCTGGTTGACCAGAGCCTGCGACTCGGCCTTTTTTCCTTCGTTTTCCCACTCGGCCTTGGCGATGAGGGCTTCGGCATGGAGGCGCGCCACCTCTCCTTCTTTTCGTGCTTCTGAAGATTTGATTATGGCTTGCTTCTCTGTTTCTGCTTCTGCGATCGTAGCGTCCCGTTTGGCTGCGGCTATCTGTGGCTTTGCGAGGGCATCGAGGTATCCCTGGGTGTCACTTATGTCTTTAAGGGCATAGGACATCATGACCAGACCCATCAGGGCAAAGTCTTGATGAGCGGCCTGGATCACTTTAGCTGAAAATTCGTGTCTTCCCGTATAAATTTCCTCCACGGTCATGGAACCTATAACCTCTCTCATCTTTCCCTCTAGGATTGTCATGGCGACATCCTTGATGCCTTCTTTTCCCAATCCCAAAAATTGCTCTGCGGCCAGGCGAATAGATTGATCAGAGGAATCTATCTTGACCTGAGCAGTGGATTCAGCCATGAGGGGAACTCCTCCTCGGGTGAGAACTTCTGGTGTTTTGATGTTCAAGGTGATCACTTCCATGGGCAAGATGTCGACGGTTTCAACGAAGGGCAAAACAAAAGTACCCCCTCCTAGACGGTAGCGATAGCCAACTTTTCTCCTGGTTCCATCAGGAGCGATCACTGCTCTCTTTCTTCCTCCAGAAATAATAAGAGCTTGATTGGGACCGACTTTTCGATACTGTTTGGCCATAAGAAGAATTATTAAGGCTAAGAAAATAAGTATGATGCCTAATATGATCAGCTTGGTAATGATAGTCATTATAACCTCCTTGGAATCAAGCCTCTCAAGATAAGGCAGGATTTAGGTGAATTATTCATAATTATAAATACTTTTTTGCTTTTCTAAAAGACCTGTGATAGCGGAAATGTTATAGCGAAGAGTGATTATTGTCAAGAAAGATTCAGGTCTCAACATTTGACATATCCCCCATTCTTTTTAAATTGATAATTAGTGCTTTCCTCCTGATAAATATGTCAAATGGCGGCTTTGTCGAAAATGGGGACAGGCCCCATTTTCGAGAATGTCCTCTTTTTTACAAAAAAGGGGCCTGTCCCCTTTTTTGATGATAGGGGGCTATTTTTTCTTAAGGTCCAATCTTTCTCTAAAGTAGGCGATGGTTTTGAGCAGTCCCTCCTCTAAACCTATTTTTGGCTGCCAGCCGAGTTTTTCTTTGGCTAATGAGATATCCGGACATCGACGCACCGGGTCATCCGAGGGCAAAGGCTTACGGATGATCTTGGAAGAGCTTTTAGTGAGTTTGATTATTTTTTCGGCTAACTCAAGGATAGTGGATTCTGCTGGATTTCCCAGGTTCACAGGCTGTGTAAAATCCTCTTTATCCATCGTCATTATTAGAGCATCAACGAGGTCTGAGACATAGCAAAAGGAACGCGTTTGACTTCCGTCTCCGTAAACAGTGACTGGTTCTCCTCTTAGCGCTTGAACGATAAAGTTGCTGACGACTCTTCCGTCATTTATGGCCATCCGCGGGCCGTAGGTGTTAAATATACGGGCTACTCTGGTGTCAACATTGTTCTGACGGTGGTAGTCCATTATCAGCGTTTCAGCCACTCTTTTTCCTTCGTCATAGCAGCTTCGAAGACCGATGGGATTGACGTTTCCCCAGTAACTTTCTTTTTGAGGATGAACTGTCGGATTCCCATAAACTTCAGATGAGGAAGCCAGGAGAATGCGGGCTTTTATCCTCTTGGCCAAGCCCAGCATATTTATGGTCCCCATGACGCTGGTCTTTACCGTTTTTATCGCATTGTGCTGGTAGTGAAGGGGTGAGGCAGGACACGCGAGATGATAGATTTTATCAACTTCCAGAAAGAGAGGATGGATGATATCGTGGCGGAGCAGTTCGAAATAAGGGTGGGAAAAGAGGTGCCGGATATTATCTTTGGAGCCCGAGAAGAAATTGTCTATACAGACGACATCCGCTCCGTTTTCTAAAACAGAGTCGCAAAGGTGGCTGCCTAAGAAACCAGCTCCTCCTGTTATCAGGATACGATTCATATTTTTTTCTCCTTTTTAGCCGTAAGCCATGAAGAGAAGGCTCTTTTTTTTGAGGGTGTCCTTCTGTACCTGGGTTATTTCTTTTATTCCTTTATAGGCTAAGTTTAAAAGAGTGCTCAGTTCTTTTCTTGAAAATGGATTTTTCTCTGCTGTTGCCTGTAGTTCTACGAGCTGCTCCTTCTCTGTTGCCACTACATTCATATCAATGTCTGCTTTTGAATCCTCGTAGTAATCGAGGTCTAAGAGGATTTCTCCTTCCACAATGCCCACGCTGACTCCGCTGACCAGGTGTTTGAGGGGCATCTGGTCGATGGTCTTTTCATCCATCATCTTTTTCAAGGCGAGAGCTAAGGCAAGGCAGCCCGCTGTTATCGAGGCTGTTCTTGTCCCCCCGTCTGCCTGAAGGACGTCGCAGTCCAGGATGATAGTTTTCTCTCCAAGGACGCTAAGGTCTGTCACAGCCCGAAGGGAGCGCCCTATGAGGCGTTGAATTTCTTGACTTCGTCCGGAAATATGAGCATATGTTCTTTCTCTGATGTTTCTTTTTTCAGTGGAGCGGGGAAGCATGGAGTATTCGGCTGTAATCCAGCCAGTTCCGCTGTTCTTAAGGAAGGGCGGAACCTTCTCTTCAATCGTAGCTGCAGCAACGACTCTGGTTTTGCCGATCTCTATGAAAGCAGAACCGTCAGCAAAATCCAGATAATCTGGCTTGATTTTTATAAGTCTTAATTCATCAAAAGATCTCTTATTAGCTCTCATTTTCCCCTTTCCTTCAGAATCCTCGCATCCACCTGGGGAAGCTTGTTGAAATTATAATTTTTCTATGCCTGGATATCAAGGATTTGACCATTGGCAAAATTCAAGCCTCCTCTTCCTCTGGTCTCGTTTTCCACCTGTTGTGGAACCAAAACCAATAATCTGGATTTTTCCTTATCTGAATTTCTATAATCTTAGTGCATATTTGGGTAATTTTCAATACTTCCTGATTGTAATTTCCTCCCAAGGTTATGCTTAGAGGGCTGAATATTTTAAGGTGATAGGCATGGGATGATGTGGGATAGCAAAAGACCGGGATGAGAGGTGATTTTGTCCTGAGGAAAAATGCTGCCAGGCTTGGGGTTGTTGCTGCTTTCTTGCCAAAAAAATCGACAAAGACAGCTTGTTGTCTGAGAACATTCTGATCTATCAAGAAGGCAACCATCTCTTTTTCCCGCAGAGATTGAAGAATCTTTTTTGTTGCCTTATGTTTGTAGATGACGTTTGATCCCTGGCTCGTTCTAAGCTTGAGAAGTTCTTTCTCCAGGAGCTTGTTATCCAAGGGGCGGGCAATAACACTCAGTTTTCCCTTTTTGGCCAGGAAAAACGGAGCGATTTCCCAGCTTCCGTAGTGAGCAGAGAAAAGGAGCGCTCCCTTTTTTTCTCGAAGGGCCTTAAGTAGATTTTCGGCGCCTTCGACATTTATGAGGGCATTCATTTTCTTCTCTCCAAGATGGGGAAGCTTTATGATATCCATGAAGGTCTTTCCGAAATGCATGAACGAGTTGCGGGCTATTCTTTTGAGCTCAGAAGGGAGCAATTCCTTTCCAAAGGCGATTTTCAGGTTGGATAAGGCGATCAGGCGGTGCCTTTTATCCAGGTAATAAAAAGCTAGTCCTAAGGTTTGTCCCAAAGAGAGACATATCTTCCGGGAGAGGATGGACAAAGGAGCTTTAGCTATTTGAAAGAGTAAGAACTCTGATAATTCTTTAAAACTTGCCATTTTAGAATATTACACTCAATTTTGGAGTAGATTTGAAATCTTTGCGTAAAATTTATCCTCCACCTCGAGGTCGATTTTTAAATAATAAGCAGGGATTTTTGTAAGGCTCTTGTTGTGAATAAGCTTCAAGGCGTCTTTCTCAGTAGTGATGATTGCTTCAGCGTTGATTTTTTTGTATTTTTCTGTGATTTTTTTTAGAGAAGATTCGGGGTAGGGATGATGGTCAGGAAATTTAAAGAAAAACGAGGGCTTTATGCCTCCCTCGTGGAGCAAGGATAAGAATCTTTCAGGCCGAGCTATTCCGCAAAAAGCGAGGACTTTTTTTCTTTTAAGCTTTTCATCCGGCTTTTCCTGTTTCTCCGTTAGTCTGAAGAAACCCTTATTTTTAACAGAGTACTCAAAGACGGTTGATTCAGGAAAGCATTCCACAATCTTTTTTTTTCTCAAAGGATCGACTCCTTTCTTCATCAAGAGAATGTTGGCTCTTTTAAGGGAGGAGACAGGTTCGCGAAAAGCAGTTTTTTCTGCCGGAGTATAGAGAACGATGTCTAAATCTCTGTGGAGGCGGCGATGCTGGAAACCGTCATCCAGCACAGCGAGCTCGAAACTCAAGCTCTTTGCTTTTCGGCAGGAAAGAAGACGATTCTTACCGATGAAAATTCCTGCCTGAGGAATATTTTGGGCTACCATAAATGGCTCATCACCAGAATCTTCCCAATGAGCGAGAATGTTTTTTCCGTCAGAGAGAGTGCCTCCGCTCTTTTCCCATCTTCCTTTATAACCACGGGAGATAAGGGCAGGTTTGAAGCCGTGATCAATGAGATAGGTTATAAGATTTATGACTAAGGGCGTTTTTTCCGTCCCCCCCAAGGCGATGCTTCCCACGCTGATGACGGACAAAGGAGCTTTTTTTGGGGTTAATATTTTCTTTTTGTAAAACCAATTTTTAATCAGGCATCCTGAGCGGTTGAAAAGAGAGAGAAGGAATAAAAGAAATTTCATCCTCTGGGGAATATACTATATTCGATTTTCTCTTTCAAGAAGTCATTTATGAGCGCTGTTCATTGACCGAAAAAAAGGGGACAGGCTACTTTTTCTGTTGTT
>CAYUXD010000038.1:0-11985 GCA_964448655.1 uncultured Eubacteriales bacterium | reverse complement strand
CTGTCCCCTTTTTTCACTCTTTCTTTATAGAGAATCCGCTCGATTTACTTTAAGTGTTTTTTATTATACCATTAATTCTACATTGTCTTATTAATGAATTTTTATATCTAATTTATGATGAGGAATAATAACAAAAAGTTCGTTTTTTTCCTGATTATAGCCAGCATGGTGATGTTTATTAAAAGTTACTCCCTGGCTGATGAAGATATTCATGAGTATATTCAAGTGCCAGGGCTGCTCGATATCCACACAGATTTCAGCGACGGGGCTCACACACTCGAATACCTGATTAAATTGGCTAAAAAAAGGGGGATTGATGTTCTTTTTATTAATGACCATGACCGAAAAACCCTGGAATACGGGATTCGCCCTTTTCAAAACATCTTAAAAAAAAGAGTTAAAGAGCCTTCAATCAATAAAAGGGGTCCAGAAAATTACCTGAACATGATAAAATCGGCCTCCAAAAAGTATCCGGATTCGATTTTAATTCCCGGCGCAGAGTCTGCGCCTTTTTATTACTGGAAAGGAAGCTATTTCAAAAAAAACCTGACCGTCTGTGATTGGGAAAGGCATTTATTAATTGTTGGTCTCGAAGAGCCGAAAGATTATAAGGAACTGCCAATACTCCACAACGGTTATTCCACAAAATATATTCGGTCATCCGTCTCACCAGGCTTTATTCTCTTTCTTGTTCTTCTGATAGTCGGTCTATGCATGATAAAATGGAAGGGAATTATAAGATATTCCGGGATTGCGATCTCTGTTTTAGCTCTGCTCCTCGTTATCAATAATCATCCTTTCAAAAGCTCTCCGTACGACCAGTACCATGGAGCGCAGGAAATCTCCCCCTACCAGTTATTAATAGATTACGTAAATTCTCGAGGGGGAATGGTTTTCTGGAATCATCCTGAGACAAAGTCAGGAAAGGGGAAATTGGGTCCTATTTTTAGAGACACTCCCCCTTACCCCCAAGTGTTAAAAGAATCAAAAAATTATTCGGGCTTTGCTGCCTTGTATGGAGATTCTACAACAATTACAGAACCAGGCAATATCTGGGACAAGGTTTTAATAGAGTACTGTTTGGGCCGGAGAGAAAATCCTGTCTGGGGAATCTCTTCTGCTGATTTTCATAAAGAAGGAGGAGCCGAAGAAAAATTAGGAAATTTTCCCACCTTTTTTCTGGTAAAAAGCAAAACTAAAAAGGATATCTTAGATGCCCTGAAAAAAGGGAGAATGTATGCCTGCAGAGGAGACGTCGACTCCCCAAGACTGATTCTTGAGAATTTCTCAGTTTCTGATCCTGAAACTTCCGAGAAAGGAGGTATGGGGGAAGAGATATTCTCTAAAGGTTATCCCAGAATAAACGCTCGTATCTCTACGACTGATTCAGAGAAAGAGAATTCCGTAATTGTGAGGCTGATTCGATCCGGTAATCTTTTAAAGACTTTCTCTGCCGAAACTCCCTTGAGTATAGACTTTAAAGATGATTTTTTCGAGCTCGGCAAAAAGATATATTACCGTCTGGATACAATAGATAAAAAAGGGAGGAAATTAGTTGCGAATCCTATCTTCGTCCAGTTTCAACCATAAAAGAAGAGGGCATTTCAGAAATCAAATTCGAAATAAATCTAAAAGATGAGAATTAAGATAGTGGATTTTTTGAGATTTTGGGTTTAGATATTGTCTAAAAATATAAGCTGTGAATCTGTCCGGGCTCCTCATGGCGAAAGAACTCAGACTGTAAGCAAATTTTTCTTTAAATAACTTACTACTATTTGCCTTTAGCGATCAAATACTCTCTTGCGACTATAGCAATAGCAAATAAAAGACATGTTTGGGTAAATTGAAGAAAGGCTTGAGCTTCAATCCCCAATATAGGTTTTACTATGAGCCGGGATATGATGCCCACGATTAAGCTGACAGCAGCTACAACAATAAATACCTCACAAATTTTTCTCATGTTTATCCTTTCCTCCTTTGCGATGATAATATGGCTTCATTATCTTAATGTCAAGCAAATTTTCCATTAGTGGGGTCAGGTCTTGTTTTTTGCTTATGAGATTTTTGAGACAGACAAAGGCAAAAAACAAGACCAGACCCCATTTATGGAGCCTCCTTTGAGTTGACTTTTTTTGATCTTTTCTTGATAATAGTAGAAAAATAGTGAAAAGGGAGCATCACTTGATGGATTTCCTTGATAAAGTTTATAAAAAGAGCGATTCAATCGTATTCAGGAAGATAGCTGATGAGTTTATTCTGGTTCCAATCAGGCAAAACGTTGGTGACCTGGAAAGCATCTGCACTCTGAACGATGTAGCTGCCCGTATTTGGGAACTAATCGATGGAAAAATGAAAGCCAGAGAAATAAAAGATAAGATAGTTGAGGAATTTGAAGTCACTCCTGAAGAAGCAGAAAAAGACCTGATAGAGTATTTGCAGAAATTGGAGGGAATTGAAGCTATAATTGAAGGGTAAGCATATGGAACGCCCTCCCCTATCTGCAATCAGCTACGCTCAGTTTAGCAAGCGGTTGAATAAGCAGGTCACAGCCAAGAGGATTCCGATTAATGGATCATTTGAGCTTACCTTTCGTTGCAACCTGCGCTGCGTTCATTGCTACTGTAACTTGCCGCTGAATGATCAGGATGCAATCGGGAAGGAACTCACACGCGAAGAACTATTCTCTATCTTTGACCAGATAGCTGAGGCAGGATGTCTCTGGCTGCTGCTGACCGGAGGGGAGCCTCTACTACGAAAAGACTTTTTAGAAATTTATGCTTACGCCAAGAAGAAAGGCTTCCTTATCTCTCTATTTACTAACGGAACACTCGTAACCCCAGAGATTGCCGATTATCTGGCGGAATGGCTGCCGTATATAGTGGAGATTACGTTATACGGTGTGACTAAAGAGACTCATGAAAAAGTAACCGGGATCCCTGGCTCATTCAAGCGCTGTCAAAGGGGCATTGAATTACTTTTAGAGCGCAAAATTCCTTTAAGATTGAAGACCATGGCCATGACCTTAAACCTTGATGAAATTTTTCAAATAAAAAAATATGCTGAGGAATTAGGAGTGAAGTTCCGTTTTGACTCTATACTCAACCCAAGGCTGGACGGCTCTAAAACACCCTGCAATTTCAGGTTATCACCTGAAGAGGTTGTCAAGCTAGATTTAGCTGATGAGAAAAGAGTGAAAGAGTGGCGGGAGTTCTGTGAAAACTTTATAGGTCCTTTCCGAGATGAACATCTTTTCAACTGTGGCGCTGGCATTTCCACATTCCATATCGATCCCTATGGCCAAATGAGTTCCTGCGAAATGGTTCGGTTTCAGAATTATGACTTACGTCGCGGTTCCTTCGAAGAGGGTTGGCATCACTCTATTCCTGAATTTCTAGCTCTAAAACCTGCGGGCGATTATCCGTGCGGCAAGTGTGAATTATTATCTTTATGCGGTCAATGCCCGGGCTGGGCCTATCTGGAGAACGGTAATCCAGAAATCCCTGTAGAATATCTCTGCCAGATAGCCCATCTTCGGGCAGAGGCATTTAAGACAAAGAAACTTTAAAAAGGAGACAAAATTGGAGACAAAAGAAAAAAACCGGAAAAACTACAAAAAACCACAAATAGATCAAGTCAACCTGGTAATCGAAGAAGCGGTGTTAGCGGCGTGTAAGACAGGCCCAGGAGCAACTGGAAGGAGCCTTAGGAATTGTGATCATGCCGCCTGCAAGAAGAGTATTTATGGTTCATAGTCCAAGTATAATTGATTTCATCTTGAATCAATTATAATCAACCTTCTCTAATTTCACTTTTGAAGCCATAAATTCCTCCAGGAATGATAATTTATTAAGGAATACTTCGGGGAGGGAATTTCTGCTTTGCTGAATGAGAAAGGACTAATAGAGTTTACGATAGGTATAGCTGGCATTGGTTTATCTTTTCTTTTCGATCAAAACCTATCTGAATCTGGAGTTGAGGATATAGATTATGAGTTCATCACTGATATCAGACCGGAAACAAAGCTTCGAGTGCATCAGAACAGTTTTCCTCGAAGAAGCGTAGGAAAAAAGATATTTGATTCCGGCAGCACCTGGGCCCTTTACCGCGATCAGGAAAAATATGTCCTGCAAGATTCTTCCCTTGATTCTGATTCAACTCCTAATCGACTCGTTATTTTAGATTCGGACCTTAAATCAGGCGACATTTATAATATTGATGAACTCAATCAAAATTTCTTACCCGATCCTTTAGGATATCCTTTGAATCAGGTTTTGATGATACTCCTCTTGTCCCGTCGTAAAGGGATAATGCTCCATGCCTGCGGGATTGATGATAGGGGCTATGGTTATCTTTTTTTGGGTAATTCAGGTCATGGTAAGTCAACAATCGCCAGATTGTGGTCTGAAAATAAGACGACAGTGCTTAATGATGATAGAATCATTGTCAGGGAAAAAAATGGAGAGCTCTTGATGTACGGGACACCATGGCACGGCGATTTCAAGGAAGTATCATCTGCAGGTCTTCCGATTCGGAAATTATTCTTTTTGCGTCATGGAGAAAAGAACTCGGCGGTTCCCAAAAAGGGCAAAGAGGCCGTTTTAATGCTTTTAACTCGCTGCTTTCCTCCAATCTGGGATAAAAAAGGGATGGAGTATACCTTGGATCTCTGCCATCGCCTAGTAAATAAGATCCCGTGCTACGAATTTAGTTTTGAACCAGACGGGAAGATAGTGGATTTTATAAAGAATATATAAATAAGTGAGAAAAATCGCTCATTTAAGAGATGCCGATTTATTAGAATTAAGCAAGGACATCCTTAGAAAAGGTAAATCAGCTCGTTTTCAAGCAAAAGGCTGGAGCATGCGCCCCTTTATTCGGGACGGAGATTTTATTGCAGTTAGCCCAATCGAAAATTCCTCGATTAAAACGGGAGATGTGGTGTTCTGTATAACAACCGAGAATAAGGTTATAGTTCATCGAGTTATTAAAAAACATAAAAAAGATAAAGATAATAGAATAACAATGTTTATTAAGGGGGATGCTACGTTTAGCTCTCCTGAAAAGGTTGAGATGCAAAATGTATTAGGTAAGGTAGTAGCAATCGAAAGAAACGGGCGGAAAAAAAGACTGGATACAAAATTCTGCCAGATAAAAAGTCTGCTCTTGGCGGGAATATCTCCCTTTAGCCACTGGACTTATCCATTCTTAAGTAAGATTAAGAAGTATTTCAACAATTAGAAATACTCTCTAAAGTTTATCGAGAGTATATTCAATCCTGAGAAATGGAAAGCAATGGTTAGTAAGGAAAAACAAAAAATCAATTTAAACGGAGAAGATAATTGAGCTGGAAAGAAGAAGACCGACTAATGCTCTACTGCTGTCGAAAAGATATTGGCCGTAGGAACAGGAATAATATAATTAAAATTCAGAGAAGGCGCCTGGATTGGGATTGTTTCTTACGAAAGGCGAGAGAAAACGGGATCTCGGCTGTGGTCTATTCCAAGCTGAAGGGAATTAAAAAGGACTGCCCTCATATTCCCTCCTTCATTTTTAGAGAACTAAAAAAGGATTATTTCTTGAACGCCACCAAGAATTCCCTGATCTTTGAGAAATTAGGAAAGGTGCTTGAGATATTCAGGAATGCCGGGCTTCAGATGATAATCCTTAAAGGTGCGGTATTAGCTGAAAAAATGTACGGGAATTTAGCTCTGAGGCCGATGATGGATGTAGACCTTTTGGTAAAAAAAGAAGATATGTGGCGGCTGGATGAAAAGATGAAAATATTAGGCTACAAGCCTTCTGATATATCTGTGGAAGACGTTGATTTCTCTTCGACATATCTGACCACGCTCGATTACCGCAGCTTATCTTCGAATTCTCCGTCTTTTCATATCCACTGGCATTTTGTTAATTCCACCATACCCAATGAATCTTACATAAAAAATATCAAAATTGAAGATATCTGGCGTGATGCAGAAAAAACCAAGATTGCTGACGTGGAAACACTGGTGATGGCACCTCATCATCTTCTTATCCACCTTTCAGAGCATGCTCTTAGAGTCACTCACTCCTTGAGTAAGCTTAGCTTTTTTTGCGACATCGATGAAGCTGTGAATTCTTATGGGGAAAGATTGGATTGGGAGCGGCTGATAAAGGAAAGCCTCAAATTCAACCTTAACAGGATGGTCTACCTAAGCCTTTATTTTACAGCTAAATTCTTAGAGACAAAAATACCCGAAAATGTTCTATCGAAGCTAAAGCCAGAGCGTTTTAGTCTGGGTGAGAGAATCTTCATGAATTCTATCTCGAACAATAAGCGTTTTCCCGGCTTGAGTTATTTAGTCCATTTAGCAATGAACAAAGGATTGTTGAAGAAGATGAATTTTTTGGGAAGGACATTATTCCCGCCCCCTCAAATTATGGCCCAAAGGAGTTATATCCCTAGATCAAAATTTAATTATATACATTATGTCCAGAGAATAAGTGAAGTTCTCTCCCGCCTCGCCAAAACTTTAAGCCAGAGCTTTATTCTGCGCAGCTAAAGCCAAACGCTTAAATTTTTGATACGGTTCATTCTGAGATATACTACCCTTCTCTTTAGCCCGCCTAAGAACGTATTCCAAAAATAATAGTGACAAGGGAATAAACGAAATAAAAGCAAAGACGTGCAGACCGGCACGCAGACCAGAATTTCAATCTTTGTCTGAGCAAAAGCCTGAGCAGCAAGGAATATCCCTTTCAAGGCTCCAAAAGCACAAGTGATCTAAAGGATAACTTTAATATAAACTTTTATTGAAAAAATATTTTTTGCGTGCTACATTATGAAACACCATGGCAGAAGAAAAAAGAAAATCTACCCGGTCTCAATGTGTTCTTCCCGTAGAAGTTATAAAAATAGAAGGCAAAGATCACATAGCTATTAGGGCAACAGCCCATGATCTCTCTGATGAGGGATTAAAATTAACTGTTAATCTTAATCTTGATCCAGGTTCTACTATGGATTTAAAACTCTACCTTCCGGAAAAAAAATTATCAACCTTGCTCTCAGGAGAAATAATCAGAGTCAAAAGCGTAGATAAAAAGTTGGAAGTAGGGCTGAGGATAAAACAGATAGATAATAGATTAAAGAGTGAGCTTCTCAGCTGGGTTTTCCCTAAATGGCAAGAAACAGACACGGAAAAGAAAAAAAAGCAGTAGAATATCTTAAAGGAAATCAGGCGTGCCGAGGGCCGGACTCGAACCGGCACGTTGGCTAACCAACGAGGGATTTTAAGTCCCTTGCGTCTACCAATTCCGCCACCCCGGCAAATCTTTCCTGAATACGATGAGGCAGCTTTTTTCTATTTCCAAAATATAGATTATTTCATTCTTTTTTTCAACAGTGGGGATCATGCCATTTGGGGTCAGACCTTTCAAACTTTTACTACTTGTTAAAAAAAGAAAGATCAAATTTCTAAAACTCGAAAAATAACAAGGGAAGCAAACTTTCAAAGCTCTTAGAAATATGATTCTGTAAAATCTAATCTATATTTTCCTAATAATAAATTTTAAAAGTTTGAAAGGTCTGACCTCACTGTTTGACCCCACTGTTGACTTGTTCTTGAGGAGTGATAAAATAAATTACTCATATCAATCTAAAAACAGCTCAAATGCGCATCATATTATTCACCGGAAAAGGCGGAGTTGGCAAAACCACTCTATCTGCAGCTACAGCCCTTCTTTCGGCCAAAAAAGGCTACAAAACCCTCGTCATCTCAACAGATGCTGCCCACAGCCTCTCTGATTCTTTTGAAATCCAGCTTTCAAACCAGCCCAAAAGGATCGCTCCCCAGCTTTACGGTCAAGAGATAAACACCCTTGAGGAAATCGAGAAAAAATGGGGAGAAATAAAAAGCTATCTCACTGAGCTTTTCGCTTCCCAAGGAATCGATACCATCGAAGCAGAAGAAATGAGTATCTTCCCTGGCATGGAAGAACTCTTCAGCTTGATGGAAATCCGGAATCATAACAAAAAATCAGATTACGATGTCATCATCATCGACTGCGCTCCTACTGGAGACACACTGAGGCTTTTGAGTGCACCTGAGATAACAGGTTGGTACCTCAAACACATTTTCCCGATACAAAGAACCGCAGCCAAGGCCGTAAGACCTGTTGCCAGCAGAGTCCTCCCCTTCCCCTTTCCCGAAGATAGAGTCTTTGGAGCTATGAAGAGGCTTACTTCTCAATTAGCGGAGATGAAAGAAATCCTTGAAGATAGCAAAAAGACATCTATCCGCCTCGTGATCAATCCTGAAAAGATGGTCATCAAAGAGACACAAAGATCATTTACTTTTTTCAACCTTTTTGGTTATGCAGTGGACTTGATCATAGTCAACCGCATTATTCCTCCCGAGGTCCAGGACCTCTATTTCAAGAAGTGGAAAACTATTCAGGCAACCTACAAACAGATGATCAAGGAATGTTTTTCTCCTGTTCCCATCCTTTCTTCAGAACTTTTTTCTCAAGAAATTCTGGGAACTAATTTACTATATAAGATGGCCAAAAAAGTATACGGCGAAAAAGATCCCACTCAAATATTCTTCACCAAAAGACCGATTATCATTGAAAAGAAAGATGGGGGATTTGATCTCTCCTTGAATCTGCCTTTTGTCCAAAAGAAAGATTTAGACCTTTTCCAGAAGGGTGAGGAGCTGCATATTAGAGTCGGAAGCTATAAAAGAAATATTCTCTTGCCTCATTCGCTTCTTAACTACTCCATAAAAGAAGCTAAGTTTGAAAAAGAAAAGCTGAGAATAAGCTTTCGCCAATAAATATAATGGGGTCAGACTTGCAAAACTTGAATTATTTTTTGTGGCTTCTAAGGTCAAGCTGGGAAAACTTGAGCTATTTTAAAGTAACAGATCTAGCAAATAAATAAAAACTCAAGTTTTGCAAGTCTGACCCCAAATTAAATGAAAGGAGGTGAGGAGATGGCTGAAGGGAAAACAAGAGAGATAAAAATCAGTATTCCAGAGGAACTATTTACACTTGCTATCCCTGAAAAGACAATTGACCACTTCTCCAAAGCAAGGAAGGAAATTCTTCTTGCTTTCCGCTCCATCATCGATGCCAGGATCGAAGCGCTGGAAAAAAGAGAAGAAAAAAAGGGAGCAAAAAAGAAAAAAATTAAGATTGAATAAATCGAAATCAGTTGACTTGAATTTCGTTTAATATTAGAGTAATCGTTATCTAATTACCTCTAAAACTCAATAAAAATCATATGAACATTCAGACAAAGGATAGTTTCCGGATACTGCCAAAAAAATTGATAACTTTCACTCTCGACTCTCTTAATCATGTGGCTTATTTTTTTGTCAACCTCAAGATTGGCCCTAATGCTTTAAGTTTCACGGCCTTGATATCAGGCATAGGGGCAGGTGTTCTGTTTTTCCTTAAACATCCATTCTGGGCTGGAATCATGATCGTCATCTGCGGATTATTCGATATTCTCGACGGGAAAGTTGCTGCGAACACAAACCAGAAAAGCCTCTTTGGTGCCATATTTGATTCCACGCTGGATAGATACTCAGAATTTTTCATCTACCTCGGGCTGGCAGCTTATTTCAGGAATCACTGGGCTCTTTGGTTGACATTTTGGACTATTCTTGGCTCATCCATGGTAAGCTACACCAGGGCTCGCGCCGAGGGATTGGGAATAGAATGTAAAATAGGGATAATGCAGAGAGCTGAAAGAATGCTTCTTCTTTTCCTTGGTGCGATGATAGGCTCTCTTGGCAACATCTTTGATCCAGCGATGATCACAGTTCTGGCGATAATTGCGGTTTTTTCCAATATCACAGCGATCCAAAGAACTTTCTATGTTAAAAAAGTTGAAAAACAAGAGAAATTCAGAGGAGAGGTCCGGTAGGATGAGCAAAATTAGAGTGGCCATAATCGGTGTAGGCAATTGCGCCTCTTCTTTGATCCAGGGTATTGAATATTATAAAAACACCAAGGATGAAGATTTCGTTCCCGGAATAATGCATGTGAACCTTGGCGACTACCATATAAGAGACACTGAATTTGTAGCAGCTTTTGATATTGATAAAAACAAGGTGGGAAAAGATTTAAGTGAAGCTATTTTTACTCCACCTAACAACACCACCAAATTCTCAAATGTTCCCTATCTGAAAGTCAAAGTTGAGCGGGGCATGACGCATGATGGTCTTGGAAAATACCTCTCTCAAATCATCCAGAAAGCTCCGGGCTCCACAGCAGATGTGGTCGGTATTCTTAAAGAAACCAAAACAGATGTTGTAATCAACTTTCTTCCGGTAGGAAGCGAGGAAGCTACGAAATGGTATGTGGAGCAAGTATTAGAGGCGGGCTGTGCTTTTATTAACTGTATTCCCGTTTTCATTGCCAGCGAAAAATACTGGCAGAGAAGGTTTGAAAAAAAAAATCTTCCCATCATCGGTGATGACATAAAATCCCAGGTTGGTGCCACTATTCTCCATAGGACCCTGACCAATCTCTATCTTGATCGGGGAATGCCCATAGACAGAACATACCAGCTTAACACAGGAGGAAACACGGATTTCCTTAATATGATGGAAAGAGAAAGACTCCATTCCAAAAAAATATCAAAAACAAACGCAGTAATTTCTCAGATAAAAGCAAGAGGGCTTGATATCGATGCCGATGATGTCCATGTTGGTCCGAGCGATTATGTTCCCTGGCAAAAGGATAACAAACTTTGTTTTTTGCGCATCGAGAGCCGCCACTTCGGCGATGTTCCAACCTATATTGATTGCAGGTTATCAGTCGAGGATTCACCAAATTCAGCAGGGGTGGTTATCGATGCTATCAGGTGCTGCAAATTGGCACTGGACAACGGATTATCCGGAGCACTCAGAGCTCCTTCCTCTTATTTCATGAAAACACCGCCAAGACAGCACACAGACACAGATGCCAAGAAACTCACTGAGCGATTCATCAAAAAATACGGGAAAAAAGGAGAAAAGCGCTAAACTCCTTCCTCCTTTTTTGCATTGTTTTGCTTCCCGCAAGCTATCCAGGCTAGACTGGAAAAAAGCTTGAGATAGAAGAGCCCTTATAAAGCAGCCTTGTTCATAAAAAAGTCTAAAGGCTGAATAAAGAAAAAAAGGGAAGACACGATTAAATAAAAGATAATATTTTTATTTTTGGGGCTTTTTCTCTTCTTCTGCGTCCACGCCCAGGCTACGGAAACGGGTGAAATCCAGGGAAAGGTGCGGGATGAAGGCGGCGAAGGCCTGCCTGGAGTTGAGATAACAGCAAAAAGCCCGAGCCTGCAGGGCCTGAGAACAATCCTCTCTTCAAAAAACGGAGATTTTCACTTTCCACTCCTTCCCGTGGGAATTTACATCCTGACTTTTAAGCTCGAAGGGTTTGCACCTCTTGTCCAGGAAAATGTCATTGTCCGCCTGGGAAAAGTGACTGACTTGAATGTCGCCATCAAGCTATCAGAAATAAGGGAAGAAATCTTTGTAGTTGCTGAAGCCCCACTTATCGATAAAACTTCAACCGATACAAGTTTCCATCTCACCAGTGAAGACCTGGAAAAGATTCCTGCTCAGAACCGAACAGTGATCGACGCAGTCAAGATTACTCCCGGAGTTACAGGTGTGCGATTCAACACGCGGCGGGGAAATGCCACCCAGGGTCAGCCAAGCTTCAGGGGAGAAGGAGAAGAAGGCAACAACTGGATCGTCGATGGACTTTCAATCAGCGGAGTGAGGCTAAGAAATTCAGGAATGCATCTAAATATTGATTCTATCGAAGAAATCCAGGATATCTCCGACCCTTTTAGTCCAGAATTTGGTTCAGCTTACGGCGGTATCATCAACATGGTCACCAAAAGCGGAAGCAATGATATAAAAGGCGAATTTTCTCTTGTTTTCATGAATGAAAATCTCCAGGCTTCTCGGGAAGAGCAGCTATCTGTGGTGAGCGAACCAGACT
>CAYUXD010000037.1:4701-12061 GCA_964448655.1 uncultured Eubacteriales bacterium | reverse complement strand
CCGCAGCCCCTGTTTTCCTGTCCCAGTAATTTTCGTGGGGCCATCTGCCGTACCAGGTTATGTTTTCAAACTCCACAGGCAAGGTCATCTTCATGCCAAACCGGGGCATCTCAGGCAGATTGGTGTTCGCAGGCTCAAAACTGTTATTAATAATGATATCGCCGCTGCCAAAAATTCTATAAGTTGTGTAGTATTTTGAGCTTGCAGTGGGTAGCGTTGAAACAAGATTGATTTGAATTTCGTTGGCACTGATCTGCTCTGCTGTGAGCTTATCGGTGATTCTTTTGGCTCCTGCCTCACGCCAGATCTGCAGTCGTCGAGGCATTCCCCAGCCAAAGTCATTATCCGTAGGCGCCCTCCAGAAATTTGGCATGGGTCCGGTTTTAATTAGTTCTGTACCCTGGAACGCATATGATGTTATTTCCCCAGTATTCTTGTTGACGGCAATACTGAAATTCTCCCCTTTAATTTGAAAGAATTCTCCTTTTTTGTCGAGCATCAATTCCGGCAGCCGGGATAAATCTATCTTTGGCCCGGGCTCATAAAAAGGTAATTTAAATTGTTCCCAGGCAACTTCATAACCTTTGGAAATAGGCGGCGCTTCATCCTTCAACGTAAAACTTAATTTAAGGAAGTACTCCACACCCGGTAAAGGTTTAATCTCAGGAAAAGGCAGGCTAATGGCTTTGGAATGACGTGGAGGAATATCCAACCAGGGAAATTTGCCTTCGGCAATTAGTTCGTCGTCGCCTATGATGGTCCAATTCATCTCGACTTTATTTAGATTAGTAAAATCATACCTGTTAGAGATTTCAACCTCCCCTTTCTTCAAATCAACAGGTTTTACATTTATATATTGATAAACCTTCTTTACTTCCCAGATGTGAGGATGCAGCTTCCTGTCGGGAAAAACCAGTCCGTTGATACAAAAATTCTTATCGCTGGGAGTGCCAGGCGGCCCATAATCGCCTCCGTAGGCCCAGAATTCCTCGCCCTCTTCGTTTGTTTTAAGCAAGCCCTGGTCTACCCAATCCCAGATGAAACCACCCTGCAGCTCTTTGTGCTTATCAAAAAAATCCCAGTAGTCCTGGAGATTGCCGACGCTGTTCCCCATAGCGTGGGCATACTCACACATGATAAGAGGACGGTTTTCGAGCCCCTTTCTGAGATATTCTTCGAGATGCTGAACCGTGCGATACATGGGGCAGACGATATCCGTGTGAGGGCCTGTTCCGGCGCGTTCGTACTGAACGGGTCTGGATGGATCACGTTCTTTAATCCACTTGTATGTGGCATCGAAGTTTACACCATCGCCCGCTTCATTCCCCAGAGACCAGATGATGATGCAGGGATGATTCTTATCCCTTTCCACCATGCTGATTGTCCGGTCCAGATGAGCTTCTTTCCATTCCGGGTTATTGCCCAGTGTTTTGTCTGGATCATACCCCATGCCGTGAGATTCGATATTTGCCTCATCGACGACATAAAGTCCGTATTCGTCACAAAGCTCGTACCATCGTGGTACGTTCGGATAATGGCTTGTTCGTACTGCGTTTATGTTGAATCTTTTCATTAGCTCGATATCTTTCGTCATGTATTTTTCTGAGACAACGCGGCCGGTTTCTGGTTCGTGTTCATGACGGTTAACACCCTTAATCAAGATAGGCACACCGTTAACCAGCAACTGGCCTCCTTTTATTTCTACTTTTCTGAATCCTGTTTTCGAGCCAACAACCTCAACTGTCTTTTCTTTATCATCCTTGAGAGAAAGGACCAGGGAGTAGAGGTCAGGAGTTTCAGAAGTCCATTTCATCGGATTTTCTATGGCTTGGGCAAAGAGGATTTCCTGCTCTTCGGACTCTCCGAGATTTAGTTCTTTAACAAGCGGCGCCTTGAATACTGATTCATTTTGAGCGTCGAAAATCTCCATCTGCAGGTAGCACTTGCCTGCTTCCGCTGCCAGATGATTTTTCACCTTGACTTTAACCTTCAGGCGCCCATCCTTGTAGTTCTCATCCAGCTCTGCGAGGACAGAAAAGTCGCGAATACAAGCATTCGGAGCGGAGAAGAGAAAGACATCGCGCTCAATGCCGCTTATTTTCCAGTAATCCTGGTCTTCAAGATAGCTTCCGTCACTGAATCGATAGACTTCCACTGCCAGCGTGTTTTTTCCTTGGCGTAGATATTTGGTAATGTTAAATTCAGCAGGAGTTTTACTTCCCTGGCTGTAGCCCACCTCTTTGCCGTTCACCCGGACATACATCGCAGATTTTACGCCGCCGAGGTGGAGGAAAACCTGACGGCCGTCCCATCCTTCCGGGATCGTAAAGTCTCTTCTGTAGGAACCTACCGGATTATAGTCATGGGGGATATGGGGTGGGTTGGCCGGAAAAAGATAATCGGTATTTGTATAAATCGGGATGCCAAAACCCTGCAGTTCCCAATTGCCTGGCACAACAATATCCTTCCACTTTCTAACATCAAAATTATCTTTGTAGAAATTGACGGGCCGCTCGGAAGGTTTTTTAACCCAGTTGAATTTCCAGGTTCCGTTAAGAGAAAGATAGTACGGCGATTGAGCAGGATTGTTTTTTAAGGCTGTCTCACTATCAGCGTAGGGAATATATGTACAGTGGGCAGGTTCCTTGTTCCGTCCGATCATCGCCGGGTTTTCCCAATCATTGATTTTATTTCCTTTTGCTTTTTGTTCAAGAGACTCTTTTCCGCTGTTCTTATGGGCGACGGAAATATTGAGGGCAATAAAGATTAAAATTACGATTAAACTGATTTTTTTCATGCTTTCCTTCTTTTTAGGATAACCTTTTTTCCTCAGAATCAAATTTTATATAAAATGAATTTAAATGCAATGGTGTCAGACCTTTCAAACTTTCATAACTCTTATTATTTTAATATGCTATCTGAAGGGAGATTGACAGCCTTAGAGCATAAATGTATAAAATATGTCTTCATGGGGTCAGGTCTTGCTTTTTGCCTTTATTCATACAAACGTAATTTATACTAATGCATTAGATTGCGGGCGACCCCGCTCTTTTTATAAATGGCCAGGGTGACATGACGAAACCTCAGTCTGAATATAGCAGATATCCCTATCGTCTTCATCCTTGTAATGAAATTTTAGTTCTCTTGCATGAGATTTTTGAGATAAGCAAAAAGCGAGACCTAACCCCCACACAACACATAAAGATCTGCATCTTATCTTCGATAAATTACTCAAGTTTTGCAAGTCTGACCCCATTGACATGCAACGAAAGTTTAATGCGTTTGTGTGAAATTTTTGAGATAAGCAAAAAGCAAGACCTGACCCCATGCTTGTTCTTGATTTCGAAAAGGAGAATATGATGGGTATTTATAAAGACCTAGAAGGAAAAAGAATTGTGGTAACTGGTGCAGCAAGCGGAATAGGTTTGGCAACGGCAAGAAGGTTTATCTCTGAAGGAGCCAAGGTTTTTATCCTTGATTGGGATGAAAAAGCCCTGGATAAAACAAAAGTTGAGAATCCAAAATTGTATGGGAGTGAATTGGGAGATGTTAGCAATCCCGATGAGGTAAAGAGAGCGTTCTCCAAGGTTGATGAAATTCTTGGAGGAATTGATATACTCGTTTCCAACGCGGGAATAAGCTTGCGTAAACCATTTTTAGATATTGAGTATGAAGAATGGTCAAAAATTCTTAAAGTTAATTTAGATGGAATGTTCCTCTGCGCTCAAGAAGCTATAAAGAGGATGAAGAAGCAAAAGTCAGGTGTAGTTCTATTTACTGCTTCTACGAACGGGATGGAGGGGCACCCTCTTTATGCTGCTTATAATGCATCAAAGGCAGGGGTCATACTGCTGGCAAAAACTTTGGCCCTGGAGTTTGCTCCATGGCTGAGAGTAAACGCTGTTTGTCCGGGATATGTTCTTACTCCCATGCAGAAACTCGAATACACAGAGGAAACGCTTGATGCCTTAAACGCAGAGATTCCTTTGAATCGTCATGCCACACCAGAGGAGGTTGCCGGATTATTTGCATTTTTAGCGTCTAAAGAAGCTTCTTTTATCACCGGACAGGCGATACCGATCGATGGTGGTGAAACTTCGGGGCAATACTTGAAAGATTTAGATGAATAATTTACGAAAAAGAATCCAACCTTATGATACTTGGAGGTTTTAGCCATGAACACAGACTCAAAAGCTTCAGAGCTTTTTTCTCTGGAGGGGAAAGTTGCGATGATTACAGGAGCAGCCTCAGGGATCGGTCTGGCAGCAGCAAAGCGGTTAGCAGAGATGGGTGCCAGTATCGCTCTGGTTGACATCAATGAACCTAAAGGAAAAGAGGCCGCTGAAGAGGTTAAAAACCTTGGAAAGAAAGCAAAATTTTTCCGGTGCGACGTTACTTCAGACTCTGACTGTAAAAAAGCAACCGACGATGTTTATCAAGAATTTGGTAAGATAGACATTTTATTCAATAATGCCGGAGTGACAAGGCGCAAAAATATAGTTGACTTGAGCGAGGAAGAGTGGGATTTAGTTTTAAATGTAAACTTAAAGTCCGTATATTTGCTCTCTCGCCATGTAATTCCTCGCATGGTTGATAGCGGTGGAGGAAGCATAATCAATACCGGTTCAGGCTGGGGACTTAAAGGCGGTCCAAACGCTGCGGCCTATTGTGCGGCCAAAGGTGGAACCGTAAACTTGACACGGGCAATGGCCATTGATCATGGAAGGCAGGGCATTCGAGTTAATTGTGTTTGCCCTGGGGATACAGACACCGAGCTCCTGCATGATGAAGCGGTTCAATTAGGTGTGGATGATGCTGAATTTATGAAGGCTTCGGCAGACCGTCCCCTGCATCGTGTTGGTCTTCCCGAAGACATCGCCAATGCCGTTCTCTATTTTGCCAGCGATATGTCAAACTGGGTGACAGGCTCGGTTTTAGTCGTTGACGGCGGCGGATTGGCCTGAACATAAAAATTAGCGGTTATAAGCATCAAGAAAAAGCATTTTTTGCATGATTTAATGGCTTTGAGTTGAATAACTTATCCATGAATGCCAAATCAACTAAAGAACCGTAAATCATAAATCCATAAATAAAGTTATCGGTAGTTTTTATGAGTAATTTAGAAGCTGCAATCATCGGAGGCTTATATGAAAAAAAGTGAAAAAATGGTGCATCCGTATATCCCCAATTCTGCACCAAAAGTAAAAGCAAAAATGCTCGAGGAGATCGGGGTAAAGGATATTGATGAACTCTATAAGGATATACCCGAAAACTTGAGATTAAAAAGGGAGATGGAACTGCCTGGAGCGCTGCCGTCTGAGTATGCTTTAAAACGGCATGTAGAGAAAATTCTTTCTAAAAGCCAGACATGTCAGGAGAACATCAGTTTTTTAGGGGGAGGATGCTGGCAGCATTATGTTCCGGCAATCTGTGATGAAATCAACCAGCGTTCAGAATTTTTAACAGCCTACGCAGGGGAGCCGTATGAAGACCATGGGAGATTCCAGGCTCTTTTTGAATACGAGAGTCTGATGGCAGAACTTTTAGACATGGATGTGGTTAACGTGCCGACATACGACTGGTGCCAGGCTTCGGCTACCGCTCTAAGGATGGCTGCAAGAATTACAGGGCACAGTGAAATACTTATATCAGATACGATATCTCCTGAAAGGCTTTTAACGATAAAAAATTACTGTTTGCCTGTCCTTGCCGTTAAGATGGTAAAACATCACCCTGATTCTGGACTAGTGGACCTCGATGACTTGAGAGCGAAGATGTCTCCCGATACTGCCGGCATATATTTTGAGAACCCGTCCTATCTGGGGTTTATCGAGCATCAAGGCAAGACTATTTCTGATATAGCCCATGAAAATGGAGCTTTAAGTGTAGTCGGTGTTGATCCGGTTTCGTTAGGAGTCATTATTCCCCCTTCTCATTATGGCGCGGATATCGTTTGTGGTGATATTCAGGGACTCGGAGTTCATATGAATTTTGGCGGCGGTCACGGCGGATTCATAGCTACCCGCGATGAAGAAAGATTTGTGATGGAATACCCGTCTCGCCTGTTCGGGATTACAAAAACGTCTGTAGAAGGTGAATACGGATTTGGCGATGTAGCTTATGAAAGGACATCCTTCGCAGTCAGGGAAGAGGGTAAAGAATTTGTCGGGACTCACGCAGCATTATGGGGTATTACTGCTGCTGTGTATTTATCTCTCATGGGTCCCAAAGGGATGCAAGAATTAGGAAAGACCATCATGCAAAGATCACAGTATGCCGTGAAGAAACTGTCAGAAATAAAGGGAGTTAAAGCGCCTCTATTCGATTCACCCCATTTTAAAGAATTTGTAGTCAGTTTCAAGGATACAGGAATGACGGTCGATGATATTAATAAATCGCTGCTAAAGCAGGGCATCTTCGGAGGCAAAGACCTTTCTGTGGAGTTTCCTGAGCTTGGAAATTGCGCACTTTATTGCGTGACCGAGGTTCACACCAAGGAAGATATTGATCGTCTGGTTCAGGCCTTAAAGGTTGTTTGCGATATAGGTTGAAAACTTTGGATATCATAAGATTGGATATCGCAAGAAAGGAAGGGATTGACCATGGGTATGGATAAAAAAACGAAAGTAAGAAATTTTCATCAAGCCAAATGGGATGAGCCAATAATTTTTGAATTAAGTACAGAAGGAGAAAGAGGCATCATGATTCCTGAGGTAGAAAAAGAAATCGAAGATACGGTCGGTGATGGAATATCTAAATTGCCTAAAAGCATGACAAGAAAAAAAGCTCCTGCGCTTCCTGAAATATCTCAGATGAGAGTGTTAAAACATTTCATTCGCTTGTCTCAGCAATGTCTTGGAGCAGATTTAAACGTTGATTTAGGGCAGGGGACCTGCACGATGAAATACAGCCCAAAAATTAACGAGGTTTTAGCCCGCTCTCCTAAAGTTGCAGAACTTCATCCGCTGCAGGATGTGAATACTGCTCAAGGCGCGCTGGAAATAATGTACAAATTGGATACATTCCTTCAAGAGATTTCAGGAATGAGAAAATTTTCCATGCAGCCTGGAGGAGGTTCTTCGGCTATTCTAGCTATGGCTTCCATCATCCACGCTTATCACGATTCCCGGGGAGAAACAGATAAGCGAGATGAGATCATAACCACTATATTCTCTCATCCTTCGGATGCTGCAGCGGCAGCAGTAAAAGGATATAAAGTTATTACCCTCTATCAAAATGAAGACGGGTTACCGGATGTAGAGGCTCTGAAAAAAGCAGCCTCCGAGCGGACCGCAGGGTTATTAATTACAAATCCAGAGGATACGGGGATCTTCAACCCTAAAATAGCTGAGTTTGTTAA
>CAYUXD010000037.1:0-4601 GCA_964448655.1 uncultured Eubacteriales bacterium | reverse complement strand
AATCTTCCTAACACTATTGGCAAAGTAAGAGCATTCTACGGAGTTTTCCCTGCTGTTTTAAGAGCATATTCATGGATAATGAGCTTGGGAGCTGAAGGACTTAAAGAAGCTGCAAACGTAGCCGTATTAAACAATAACTATATCTTGGAGAAAATAAAGAAGATAAAAGGTGCCAGTGCGCCTTATGCCAGAGGAAGACATCGTATAGAACAGGTTAGATATAGCTGGGAAACGCTCACCAAAGAAACAGGAGTAACCACAGAAGATGTGACCTGCAGGATGGCTGATTTTGGCTTCCATTTATGGTCAAGCCATCATCCGTTTATAGTTCCAGAACCGTTCACGATTGAGCCGACTGAATCCTACTCTAAGGACGAGATTGATGAATATATCGCCGGTCTGGAGAAAATCGTTGCCGAAGCATACGAAGATCCTGAAAAGGTGAAAAACGCGCCATACAACAGTGTTATCCACAAAATTGATCACAGCACTTTAGACGACCCTGAAAAGTGGGCTATAACCTGGAGGGCCTATCTAAAAAAACACAAGAAAAAATAACCGAGGCTTATCGCATTTGAAAAAATTAGGGCTGATTGTCAATCCTATCGCTGGAATGGGCGGGCGCGTCGGTCTGAAAGGAACAGACGGTTTAGATATTCTGGAAAAGGCGATAAGGCTGGGAGCAAAACCTCAATCTCAGAACCGCACGATAGAAGTCCTCAAAAAACTTAAGCCACTAAAAAATACGATAAAATTAATAACCTATCCCGGCGAAATGGGCGAAAAAGCAGCCATTCGGTGTGGCTTTTCTCCTGATATCATCGGGACCTTAACAGGCCCAACGACTACTGCTTCAGATACCAAAAAAGCGGCCAAAGAAATGCTGGATTTGAGAGTGGATCTGCTGCTTTTTGCCGGAGGAGATGGAACGGCAAGAGATATATACACTGCTGTAGGCGGTTCAATCGTAGTTTTGGGAATACCTGCAGGGGTCAAGATTCATTCTGCCGTGTATGCCTGTAATCCAACGAGGGCAGGGGAGTTGGCCCTTTTATTCTTTCAGGACAAGGCAAAAAATATCCTGGAAGCGGAAGTGATGGATATTGACGAAGAGGATTATAGAAAAGGAAGATTACGAGCTAAATTATGCGGGTATTTAAAAATACCGTTTGAAAGAAGATTCGTTCAGAGAGCAAAAGCAGGGAGTCCCGTCAGCGAACAATATTCTCAGGAAGCAATCGCGCATGACGTTACAGGAAATATGTCCGATGAGTTTTATTATATCGTCGGACCCGGAACCACTACCAGGGCAATAATGGAAAAGCTCAATTTGAAGAATACCTTATTAGGAATAGACCTTATTCATAAGAAAAAGCTTGTCGGCAAAGATTTGAATGAGGCAGATTTACTCGGGAAAATCAAAGGAAAAAAAACTAAGCTGATCGTTACACCCATCGGCGGCCAGGGCTATCTATTCGGAAGAGGGAATCAGCAGCTAAGCCCGGAAGTCATTAAGCATGTCGGAAAAGACAATCTAATCATAGTAGCTACAAAGCATAAAATAAATTCCTTATATGGTCGTCCCTTACTGGTCGATACAGGGGATGGAGCAACCGATAGACTGTTAAATGATTATTTTAAGGTTATCACCGGTCATCGAGAAGCTATAATCTATAAAGTAACATATTAGGTGCCCTTGAGCTCAAGAATTTGTTCGAGTCAGATTGTAATCTAGACTTAATCTTCACAAGTTCATAATAAGGTGGGCTTGATAAATCAAGCCCCTACAGATCAATCAAGCCCCTACAGATCAATCAAGCCCCTACAAAATTTTTTTAAGGGCGGAGATAAAGGCTTTGTTTTCTTCGGGGAAGCCGATGGTTAGGCGGAGATAGCCAGGCATCTGCCAGTCTTCACCTTTGCCCCTATTTTCTTTGCTTCCCTGATTAAAGTTTTATACGTTTGCAGAGTTGTTACGAGTTCACCACCATCGCGGAGGAATGCCCAGGGAGCTATTCTTAAAAATTCTGTTGAGCCACAGCCCGCAAGGACCATATCTGTGGAGACTCCATGGTAGGAGGCCAATTCTTTTGATAGCTGGGTGACGCGCGTATAACGGTGACCCTCAGAGAGGCCTTTTTGCATAGCTTTTATGGCGTTTGGTGAAGGGCCATATGGATTTTCGTTTGCATTCAGTCGAATGGCTCCCTCAGGATAACCCCAGTCAATCTTTTTCTCAGAGGGAAAGGCTGTTTTTGACGGATAGGCCCAGGGATAATTGCTGAGGGGAAGGACTGCAGCACTGGCTACGAGGCTTCCCATGAAATTTCTTCGGGATATTTTTAAGTTTGCCATGTGTCTTTCTCCTTTCTAAACAATTATTCTTGGGAATAAGGACCTTAATCCAGTCAATATTTTGTATGTTTTATGGGAATTTGCTTTTTTTGGCTGTAACAAGTTGAAACAAATATTTTTATTTTTTGCTTGGATTTCAGCCCCTGACACGTCTAGGATTTATATATCAGGAATGATTGAATGTCAAACATGCGAAAATTGACATGTGAATTAACATGCGAATTGACAAGATAAAAAGACAAGATAAAAAGACGGTTTGACTTCTGATTTATTAGATGTTAAAAAAGTCCTTCATTGAAGCAATTACAGTATTTTATGAAGCTTCTTATCGGAGATATAGAATATGAAGAGTTTGGATGATTATCTTCCTATTGTTGGAGAAAAGGTCATAGGAAATATTTATCAAAAAGCTCACCGCCTGATCGATAAACATATTGTCCATATAAATTCCACTGCCCAGGGAGGGGGTGTTGCAGAAATACTAAACAATCTTGTCCTTTTGATGAATGATGTTGGAATAGATACAGGCTGGAGAGTCTTGCTAGGGCCAGCAGATTTTTTTTCTGTGACAAAAAAATTTCACAATGCCCTTCAGGGCGATCGGATTGATTTATCAGTTAACAAAAAAAATCTCTATTTGGATACAAATGAGAGGTTTTCCAAATTTACTCATCTGGATCATAATTGTGTTATAGTTCACGACCCTCAACCCCTCCCGCTGATTAAATTCCATAGAAAAAAACAGCCATGGATTTGGCGATGTCATATTGATCTCACTAAACCCAATAAGGAAATATGGAGTTATATCAAGCCCTTTATTCTCCGTTATGATATGATGATTATTTCAAGTAAGCGTTTCAAGAAGAATGATCTTTTCCTTGAACAACGAGTTATTCATCCTTCGATTGATCCTCTTTCTCCCAAAAACATGGATATATCAGATGATACTATTTCAAAGGTTCTTAAGAAGTTTGGTATTCCAACGGATAAACCACTGATAACGCAGGTTTCTCGTTTTGATCCTTGGAAAGATCCAGAGGGAGTATTAAGAGTGTTTGAAATTGTAAAAGAGAAAGTGGATAGCCGTCTCGTATATTGCTATAACATGGCTGCTGACGATCCCGAGGGGTTTGTGATTTACAACAGAATAGAGAGGAAAGCCAGGAAGTATTTGAAAAAAGGTGATATTCTGTTCGTACGAGGAGATAATCAGATTTTAGTAAATGCTCTGCAGAGAAAATCTTCGGTCATCCTCCAAAAATCCACAAGGGAAGGTTTTGGCTTATCAGTGACCGAGGCTCAATGGAAGGGTACACCTGTTGTTGCCTCTAAAATCGGCGGAATTCCAGAACAAGTTTTTAATAATAAAACAGGATTCCTTGTAGACCCGTATGATTTTGCTGGATGTGCTGATAAAGTGATTACTCTCCTCGAGGATAAAAAACTTGCCAAAGAAATGGGAAGAGAAGGAAAAGAATTCATCAGAAATAAATTCCTTGTGACAAGGCATATAAGTGATTATTTGACACTTTTTATAGACGTCTTTGATAATTATTAATATCACTGATCCCTTTTCTTCCATAATTAATTCCTTCTCGAGGGAAATATTCCAGATCAAATTTTTCTTTGATTTATTTATTTTCAAACTATGTCTTACAAATTAGCAATATTAACCACTAACGAAGCAAATAGAAAAAAGAGAGACAGTCTATTCGGTAAGCAACTCCAAAACCTTTTCTAATAACGGAACTGGAGATGCTTACGTCTTTTCGAGCTAATTTGATATTATTTCTATTAAAGAGTAGAATAAAAAATAAATAACCCCTCAAAATTCGTCATGAAGGGAAATAAAAAATCGAAAGGTAAAATCATTATTGTTTCTAATAGACTGCCTATAACGATAAGTAAAAGGAAAGACGAGCTGAAAATTCAACAGAGTCCGGGAGGATTGGCGACTTGTCTCCGGGCCATCCAAGAGGAGGAAAGGGCTATTTTTGTCGGTTGGCCCGGCTATTGGCCTGCAAATTATAAAGAAAAAAGATCAATTGAGAACGACCTCATAAATCACTACAAGAGCTATCCTGTCTTTATTTCTCCAGCAGAAATTGGGAAATATTATTATGGTTTTGCAAACAGAACTCTCTGGCCTCTTTTTCATTATTTTTCAACCTATTGTGCTTATGAAGAGTCAGAATGGATTGCTTACAAAAGAGTGACTCAAAAATTTTTTCAGAAGGTTTTCGATT
>CAYUXD010000036.1:9110-12368 GCA_964448655.1 uncultured Eubacteriales bacterium | reverse complement strand
TTTATCAAGCCCACCTTATGTTTTTCTATATATGTACTTGATTTATCAAACCCACGTTTTATTTAACCTTGTAGGGGCTTGATTCATCAAGCCCACCTTATTTTTATCGAATGGCTCAACTTTTCTCGCCTCTCTTGTAGAAAGGAGTTGGAACCACTCGTGCCTTAACCTTCTTATCTCTAATTTCAATCTCAAATTCTGTTCCCTCTTCTTTATGTTCAACCGGAAGGTAGGTTAAGCCAATACTCTTTTTCAAGTAAGGAGAAAAAGTGCCTGAATTTACTTCTGAAACTTTTTTTCCTTCTATGAAAACCGGGTAATGAGGTCTGGCTATTCCCCTCTCTATTAGCTCAAAGCCAATTAATTTCCTTTTAATTCCCTCTTCCTTCTGCTTTAGGAGAGCATCCCTCCCTAAAAACTCTCCTTTTTTATACTTCACAAGCCACCCCAAACCAGCTTCAAGTACCGTTGTGGTCTCATCTATATCATTACCATAAAGCATGAGTCTTGCTTCCAGGCGGAGAGTATCTCGAGCACCCAACCCTATAGGAACAACACCGAAGTTTTTTCCTCTTTCTAAAATGGCATCCCATATCTTTTCTGGCCGGGAAGAAAGAGTGTACATCTCAAAACCATCTTCTCCTGTATAGCCAGTTCGGGAGACAAGAACTTCCTCTCCCTCTATTTCTCCCCAACTCGATCCGAACGTATTCATCTCTTCTATATTAACATCAATCAGCTGCTTTAGAATTTCCAAAGCCCTTGGACCCTGAAGAGCAAGCTGAGTATAGTCATCACTTTTGTTCTCAACCTCCACATCAAAACCTTCTTTGTGACTGAGAATCCATTCATAATCCTTATCAGAATTAGCACAGTTCACAACCAGCAGGTATTTCTTTGGATCCAGGCAGTAGACAAGAAGGTCATCAACAAAAGTTCCCTGCGGAGTGGTCAAGCAGGAGTACTGCGCTTTCTCCGGAGTTAAACGAGCAGCATCGTTGGGAGTCAAATACTGAACAAAATCAAGAGCCTGGCTTCCTGAAATGACAATTTCTCCCATGTGGCTTACGTCAAAAAGCCCTGCCTTCTGGCGGACAGCCAGATGCTCATCAATAACCCCACTAAATTCCACCGGCATCTCCCAGCCGAAAAATTCAATCATCTTGGCACCAAGTTTTTTATGGGAAGAATTAAGGCGAGTTTTTTTCAAAGTCCTTCCTCCGCGAAATTAATTTACTAACACATAACTTTTCCCGATGCAAGAAAAATCGTCCAAAGTCTTGTCCGTAGGCATAAATCTGATATAATTAAAAGCCAGCCATGCTTGAATTCAAAAATTACTTAAAAGAAAAAATTCACAAACTGCTGAAAGAAAAATACCACCTTGAGCTTTCAGAGATTGAAATAAGCCATACTCCCCGGCAAAAAATGGGTGACCTGGCCCTGACCTTCCCTTTCCAACTGGCTAAAAAAATGAAAAAAGAGCCAAGAAAGCTCGCCCTGGAAATCATTCCCCTTCTTTCTTCTCTGGAAGGAATCGAAAAGATCGAAGCAGCAGGGCCTGGCTATATCAACCTTTTCCTGGAGCGAGAGAAATTCTTTTCCAGCCAGCTTCACTCTACGGGAAAAACATCTCTCTCACCAGAGGAAGAAAAGATCATTATCGAGCACACCAACATCAACCCCAACAAAGCAGCCCACATAGGCCATCTAAGGAACGCCTGCCTCGGCGATACCCTTGGGCGCTGTCTCAAATACAAGGGAGAAAACGTTGAAATCCAGAACTATATAGACGACACTGGAGTCCAGGTGGCAGATGTTGTCTTCGGCTTCATGGAACTCGAGAAAAAGAACCTATCCCAGATTAAAAAAATAAAGGAAAAATTTGATTACTACTGCTGGGATCTTTATGCACGCGTCTCTTCTTATCTTGAGAGTAATCCCCAAGCTGAGACGAGAAAGTCGGAAATCCTGAAAAAAATCGAGAAAGGTGAAAATCCTGAACATGAAACAGCCCATCATATCTCCCGCCGAATAATCAAAGCTCATCTCCAGACAATGGGAAGAATCGGAGTCAATTATGACCTCCTCCCCTGCGAAAGCACCATTCTCCATCTTAAGTTCTGGGAAAAAGCTTTCTCGCTCTTGAAGGAAAAAAAGGCCATTTCCTTCGTAAAGAGCGGGGAAAACAAAGATTGCTGGGTGATGTACCTTGAAGACGAGTCTGAAAAGGAAAAGATCATAGTCCGCTCTGACGGGACAGTAACCTATGTCGGCAAGGATATTGCCTATCAGCTCTGGAAATTCGGTCTTCTGGAAGAAGATTTTTATTATGAACCCTTTATCAAAGAAGATAACAAGATTGTCTGGATATCTTCTACCACACCAGAGAAGGAATCTCCTTCATTCGGAAAAGGAAGTCTGGTCTATAATGTTATAGATACAAGACAGGCCTATCTCCAGAAAATTGTCGTCCAGGGCCTAAAATCTTTGAAGTATTTATCTCAAGCCAAAAAATCCATCCATTTCTCTTACGAGATGGTTGCCCTTTCTCCAAAAAGCCTGAAGGAGCTCAATCTGAGCGTTTCAGAAGAAGAAAAGGAAAAGGACTTCCTTGAAGTATCCGGGAGAAAAGGGCTGGGTGTGAAAGCCGATGATTTGCTGGACAGACTGGAAGAAAAGGCTTTAGCTGAAGTGGAGAAAAGAAATCCAGAGCTTTCGGAAAATCTGAAAAAAGAAACAGCTCACAGGATAGCCAGCGGAGCGCTCCGCTACTTCATGCTTAAATTCGCCCGAAATTCTCTCATCGTTTTTGACTTCGAAGAAGCCCTTAGTTTTGAGGGAGAAACCGGCCCTTATCTTCAGTACACTCTGGTCAGGATCAACAGCATCTTCCGCAAGCTGGAGGAAAGAGAAAACTTTGAGGAGAAGGATATCCAGACCCTTCTTTCTTCAGAGAGGATTCCGTTGGAAAAGCTTGCTGAATCAGAGCAGGCTGATTTCTGGGATCTAGTTCTTTATGCCTCCCAGTTTGAAGAAGAGGTTCTCCATTCCATCCGTTCTTTGGAGTTTTCGCACTTGGCCAAATACTCTTTTAACCTATGTCAGAAGTTCAACGCTTACTACCACCTTTATTCTATCCTGGCTGAAGAAAATAAAGAGATAAAACGCATTCGAATCTTAACCATCTATTACATCAGAGAAGTGCTCAAGCGCACCCTTTCTCTCATGGGCATCCCGCAACCAGAACTGATGTAA
>CAYUXD010000036.1:0-9010 GCA_964448655.1 uncultured Eubacteriales bacterium | reverse complement strand
ATTGTAGGGGCTTGATTTATCAAGCCCACCTTGAATTTTACAAAATATGTATTATTTACTATTTATTATTTATTATCCATGAACAGGAGGGAGTAAAAAAATGATTGAAGTTGCCAACCTGACCAAAAAATACGGGGATCTGGTGGCTGTTAGAAACTTAAATTTTAAAGTAGAAAAAGGAAAAATCTGGGGGCTCCTCGGTCCAAATGCTGCTGGAAAAACAACAACCATGAGAATTCTCACCGGCTATTTGCCTGCCACTGACGGAAAAGCATCCGTAGCTGGCTACGATGTCTTTGAGAAACCCAACGATGTCAAAAAAATTACTGGCTATCTCCCCGAAAATGTTCCTCTTTACCCTGAAATGACGGTTTATTCCTACCTGAATTTTGTCTCAGAAATCAAACAAATCCCCGCATCTCAAAGAAAAGAGGCTGTAGAAAAAGCCGTAAAAATAAGCGGATTAGAATCAGTAAGAAAGAGGCTCATCAAAAATATCTCTCGGGGATTCAAGCAGAGAGTGGGTATTGCTCAAGCCCTTATCCACGACCCTCATGTCCTTGTCTTAGACGAGCCAACTGCCGGCCTTGACCCGGCCCAAATCATAGAAATAAGAAAGCTCATAAAATCCCTCAAGGGAGAACGGACCATCCTCCTCTCGACTCATATCCTTGCTGAAGTGACTCAGACATGCGATGGAGTTGTCATCATCAATGAAGGCAATCTCATGGCTTCCGGCTCCTTAGAAGAGCTCACAGCTTCCTTCAAGGAAAAGGAAGGAGTCGTTATTAAACTCAAAAAGGGAGGAAAAGATGTCCTTTCACTCCTGCAGAAAATTCATGGCGTCGACAAAGTCAGCCATACAGATGACGAGTTCAAGATAGAATGGACAAAAGGAAAAGACATGCGGGATGAAATCACAAAGCTCATCGTTGATAAAGAATTAGGACTTATCGAAATGAGGCCTCTCGCCATGAATATCGAAGACCTCTATCTCAAGGTTATCTCAGGAGGTGTCGAGCAATGAAAAACATATGGGTTATCTGCAAAAAAGAAATAAAAACCTACTTCACCTCCCCTATCGCCTATGTGGTTATAACTGTGTTTCTGGTTCTGATAGGATTTTTCTTTTACAGTCTCATCTGGTGGTTTAATTCCCAATCTCTTCAAATGGCACAAAATCAATATTATTATCAGCAACTTAACATTAACCAGATGGTTTACTCTCCCCTCTTTCATAATATAAGTATTATCCTCCTCCTGATGATACCTCTCCTCACCATGCGCCTCTTTTCTGAAGAAAAGAAAAGGCAGACAGATGAGTTGCTCTTCACGTCTCCTATTTCTGTAAACCAGATAATCCTTGGAAAATATTTTGCTTCTCTTTTTGTCCTGCTGGTGATGCTCTTTTTGACTGGAATCCTTTCAATTTTTGTTTTTGCCTACGGAAACCCCGAGCTTGCCCCTATCCTGATCGGCTATCTCGGTCTTTTCCTCGTGGGAGCGGCCTTTTTATCTGTAGGAATTTTCTTCTCATCAGTGACCGAAAACCAGATTGTCTCGGCAATCCTGACTTTCGGCACCCTTCTTCTCTTCTGGATTCTGAACTGGGCTTCTTACTCAGCAGGAGTAATGTGGAAAAGTGTTCTCAATTATTTTTCCTTTTTTCAGCACTTTGATGACATGACACGAGGAATTCTGGATACAACAGATCTCGTCTATTACCTCAGTTTCATCTTTTTGGGTCTTTTTCTGACTCATTCTGTCATTCAATCTAGAAGGTGGAGGTAAAAAATGGAAAAAATCAAGCAATACTTGAATTACATAGCTTTAGCTCTGATATTCCTATCTCTTGTCTCCCTTAGAATCTGGCCTTACAAAAAAACAGTCGCCCTCGTTTTAGGACTCCTGGGAGTAGCCGCCTTAGCAGCATACATCACCCTCAATCTTTCTGTTCTCAAACAAAGCTTTAAACGAAAATCCTTCATCTATTCCGGCAACTTGATTTTCATCGTTATTCTTGTCCTCGCTATTCTGGTTCTCATCAACTATTTCTTTTCCCGCCACCACCACAGGTTTGACTTTACCGAAGCTAAACTTCACAGCCTCTCTGATCAATCCATTAAAGTCTTGAAAAATCTGAAAGACGAGGTTAGCGCCTTGTGTTTCTTCCGCGAAGGAAACATCAGCCAGGCTAAAATGGAAAACCTGTTGAAAATTTACGACTATCATTCCAAAAAAATAAAGTATGAATTCATCGATCCTGACAAAAATCCAGGCATGGTCAAAAGATATGACGTAACACAAGACGGAACAACCATTCTTGAGAGCGGAGATAAAGAAAGCCGCATAACTTCCTCAGACGAAGAGGATGTCACTAACGCCATCATCAAAATCTCGAGGGAAAAGAAAAAAGTGCTCTATTTTCTCGAAGGCCATGGTGAAGCAAGCATCGAAGTAAGTGAGGAAAGAGGCTATGCTTTAGCCAAAGAAGAGCTAGAAAAACTTGGTTATGAAATCAAAAAGCTGACTCTAGCTCTTTCAGATACTTTTCCCCAAGATTGCTCGCTCCTCGTCATTCCCGGTGCTGAAAAGGACCTTCTTCCCAACGAACTGGAGACCATCCGAAACTACATAAGCGACGGAGGCAGGGTCTTTTTTATGGTTGATCCGGAGACTGCTCCAGGTCTTAAATCCTTCCTTGCAGAGTACGGGATTCAGCTCGAAGATGACCTGATCGTGGATACCGTATCTCGCCTCATGGGGGGAGATTACTTCATGCCCATAGTGAGCGAATATGAATACCACCAGATCACAAGAGAATTCCGCTACGCAACCTTCTTCCCTTTTGCCCGGTCGGTAAATGTAGCCGAGAAAAAACCAGAGGGAATCTCGGCAAACATCCTGGCCAAAACAAGCCCCAACTCCTGGTCAGAAAGACAGCTCAAAGAGACGAAGGTGACGTTCAATAAGGACAAAGATAAAGAAGGACCAATCTCTATCGCGGCAGTAGTAACCGTAAAACCGAAGGAAGAAGCAAAGGAAGAGCCAAAGGAAGAAAAAATAACGGAAGAAGAGGAAAGGAGCGAAAAAGAAATAAAGAAAGAAGGACGCCTGGCAGTTTTTGGTGATTCAGATTTTGCCACCAATAGATATTTTAACTTCTCAGGCAACGGAAATTTCTTCCTGAATACAGTCAATTGGCTGACTGAAGAGGCAGACCTTATTTCCATACAACCTAAAACTTCCTCCCCCAGAACAATCCACATGACTGCCACCCAGGGGAGAATGATCTTCTTCGTCTCTCTCATTATTCTCCCTCTGGTCGTTCTTGTCACAGGAATTTCTGTTTGGATGAGGAGAAGATCCTTATGAAATTCAAGACCACCATCATTCTCTTTGCGATTTTCCTTGTTCTCCTGGCTTTTGTTTTGCTGTTCGAATTCAAAGGAAAAGGTGAAAAGGATGAAGAGGAGAAACTCCTCGCCCTTTCCTCGGATGATGTCCAGAAAGTAACTCTCAAAAAAGAGAATGAAACCATCGCCTTCCAGAAAAATGAAGAAGGAGAATGGCTCATCACAGAACCCCTTGAAGCAAAAGCGGACAAGTATGAAGTCGACCGCCTCGCTGATGATTTCTCAAACCTCAAAATAGAGAGAGTAGTGGAGGAAGTGCCAGAGGAGCTTGAAAAATACGGTATTCCCCAAAAGGAGATAAGTCTCTGGTTTAAAGATAAGGATAAGCCAATAAAAATCCTGATCGGCATGGAAAATCCCCTGGGCAACACCTTTTTTGCCAAAAGAGATGACGAAACAAGGATCGTCCTCATCCCCAGCAACCTCAAAAGCCTGATGGAGAAAAGTCTCTTTGATTTTCGCGAAAAGAATATCTTCAAATTTGAAGCAGATGATGTGAAAAGTGTAAAACTCCGGGCAAAAAAAACTCTATGGATGGCTTCGAAAAAAGGAGAAGAATGGTTCTTTAGAAATCCCGTCAATGCTCTCGCCAAAAAAAGCAAAATCGATGATATACTTTCCTCTCTCTCTGGCCTGAAGGCAAAAGAATTTGTCTCAGAAGAAAAGAAAGAGGACGATGTAAAAAAATACGGTCTTGACCGCCCTGAATATGAAATCACTCTGGGTATGCCTCTTGAAAACCAGGAAGTGACATTTACCTTCCATAAAGAAGAGGATAAACTCTTTGCCACCACTTCTCTCTCCACCAAGATTGTCGAAGCAGAAGATACCCTCCTCTCTGATTTAGAAAAAGAAGCAGAGGAATTAAGGGAAAAAAAAGTTGCCAATTTCTACAGTTGGGAAGCAAACCGCCTTCACCTGAAGAAAGGAGAGATAGATTGGGAGCTTGTAAAAGATGAGGAGGATAACTGGCACTTTGAATCGCCTATAAAAGAAGAAGCGGATAAGAGTAAAATCCAGACATTTATCCGCAAAATAGAAAGCCTTGAAGCGGTGGAATTCATTGATCCTCCCCTGAGCCTGAATCTAAAAGATTACGGCCTGGACAATCCTCGGGTTGAAGTCAGAATCTGGATCCAGGAAGATGAGGATAAAGAAAAGGTCAAGGAAATCAAAGTGCTTATCGGTTCTGAAGACAAAGAAACAAAAAAAGTCGCAGTTAAAAACGCCCGATTCGACTACCTTTTCCGGGTAGATTCAGCCTTTCTTGAAGAATTTCCCCAGGACATCAAAGATTGGAAACCAGAAAAAGAAGAAGAGAAAAAAGAAAAGAAATAAAAAGAAAATGAAAACCAATAATATATAATAATCTTATTTTTCTTGACTATTGAGCTTTTTCTATGCTATAAAATTAGCACCTTTTGCGGGGAAAAGGAGGAATATGACCGCATATCAAGAAAAATCTCAAATTATTGATAAAAGAGACGCTATTTCTCGAGTATTTAAGAAGATTCTCTGTTTTCAAAGCAGCTCCAAGGTTTTTTCTCCAATTCCCAAATTTTTGATGTCCCTGGAAGTCCTTATTTGTCCCAGGACAAACAATCCCTAAATTCTAAAGGAAATATTTACTAGGAGAGAATCATGTCAAAACGTCACGTAATTATCTTTCTATTCTTAATGACATTTTTAGCAGCAATAGGCCTTCCGAAAAAAGACAAAACCAAGAAATCTTATGAGGGAGATATTCTTGTGGGTCGAAACGTGAATATGGTATCAGGTATTACGTTTCCTGACGGTGATCCATATCTTCAGCGGCAAAACGAACCTTCTATTGCTGTTTCTACACGAAATCCTCTGCATCTTCTTGCTGGGGCCAACGACTACCGCACGATAGATATACCAGAAGATTTTGTATTGCCAGGGATGGAAGAAGAAAAAGTGACCGCCCAAGTACGAGATGCGTGGTTGGGTGTATTCAAATCCTTTGACGGAGGTCAATCCTGGATAAGCACGCTGGTGCCAGGATTCCCTCAGGATATATCACCTGAAGGATTAGCTTCTCCACTAAAAGGATTTGATGCAGCCGCTGATCCAGTTGTGCGTGCAGGTACAAATGGTCTCTTTTACTATTCCGGCATTGTGTTTCTCCGAAATAAAGGAAGAAGTGCCGTGTTTGTTGCCCGATTCATCGACAACAACAACATGGAGGGAAGGAATACAATAGAGTACATCGGTACAAATATTGTTCAAGACGAAGATGGAACATACTTCATAGATAAACCTTGTATGGCCGTAGACATTCCACGAGATTCATCGATAACATTCATAGATGACCAAGAGATTCCCTGCGGTAATGTATACGTTGCCTATACCGCTTTTTCTGGAAGCGGGGAAGATCTTAAAAGCGATATTCGTTTTGCCGTGTCTACAGACTGCGGCAAAACATGGAATACGCATGCTGTAACAAGTGCCTCAGGATTTTATATTTCAGGCCATGATAAAAAGAAAAGCGGTCTCATCCAAGGAGCCACGATCGGGATTGATCCGAGGAATGGGGATATTTATGTCGCGTGGCGCCAATTTGGATCAAAAAAAGAGGGAACTGAAGATGCTATTTATGTAACTAAGTCGACAGATGGGGGCAGTTCATTTTCGGACCCTGTAAGAGTTGCAAAGATTGATCCTTTTGATCAGGGAACATCATCTTATTCTTTTCGGACGAATGCTTATCCCACCATAACAGTGGACGATACAGGAAGAGCATACATTGCCTGGGCAAGTCGGATAGGAGTGAAAAAGTCACGTATAGTAATTTCTACTTCCAAGGACGGCAAAATATGGGAAGGGACCGTGCCCATCGATAACAAAGGCCAAGGGCACCAGTTAATGCCATCATTAATCTCTGCAGCGGGGAAACTCATGGCTGTGTGGTACGATCAAAGGGATGATATTGCCCAGCAGGCTTTAGGCAAGCAGGCTTTTGAAGAATACATAGAGGATTCCCTGGTAAGGCATACCATTGATGTTCGCGTTGCCCAAGCTGATATAGGTAAAAATCCAAAATTCAGTGATTCACAAAGAGTCTCTCGATACCTTCATATTATAGATGATAATGGAGCGGTCAAACAGGTTAAGTTTAATCCCCCCAACTACCCTCTATTCCAACAAGGGACAGTGCCTTTCCACGGAGATTATGTGGATATCGCCACTCAAATGTTCATACCGACCTCTTCTGGGGGAGGGACTTACAATCTTGCTCAATCGACCTCTTCTGGAGGATGGATCTACAATCCTCAGCCAACGGTTTTCCACACTGTCTGGACAGACAATCGAGACGTGAGGCCGCCTGGTGGGAACTGGTGGGTTTTTCCATGGCCGACTTCAGAATACAATGCACCTGATTCTGGTACCCAAACATATCCTTGTGAGTATGCAGACTTAACAGGAGTAAGAAACCAAAATATCTACACGGCCAGGATCACCAGTGGCATACTTGTCGGTTCACTAGGAAACACCAAGCCAGATGATGAGTTTCAACATACATACATCATATTCGTGAAAAACACTACGTCTGAACTAAGAAGTTTCCGGCTGACAGTTGACGCCCCTAATGCCTCATTCCGCCAAAATTTAGAGTTTCAACTTGATACGTTAGATATTGAGGTCCCACCGTATTCAACTGTGACGCGAACAGTGTTTGTTGATCCGCCTCAGACGCAGATCAGGATTGACGTTGTTGAGATTAACGAACCTGAAGGAAGTGAGATCCCAGGCGGGCTGACAGACTCTATTCTTCTAAACCCCGATCCTACTAATCCTCAGATTTATGATCCGTTGTCTGATCCAGAAAATCCCGTGGTTCTAATTTATGAATACCATAATCCCCGCGTGGAAAATCCCCGAGTTGAGAATTATGACTTAGGAGCTACAGGCGAGATGAACCCACGAGTTCTCAATCCTCGCGTAGAGAATCCACGCGTTCTCAATCCACGCGTTCTCAATCCACGTGTCGAAAACCTCGGTCTCCTTAACCCTCGCGTAGAGAATATCAGCTTTCTCAATCCAGAGATGGAAAATCCCCGAGTTGAAAACCCTAGAGTCGAAAACACTGCAATGGCAGATGCAATCTGGACTGTAGGAAACGATGGCAACACAACTTCAGCCTATACGCTGACAATGCTCTCTAATGCGGCTGAAGGCGGTGAGATCCCAGATCCGGATATAATCGCCCAGGTTCTAGTCTACAAGATCAGCACCACCCCTGTTCAAGATGGTTGCGCTCTAGGCGAGGAACATCAAGATGAGCTCATTTTAAATGTAACAAATCCCCGTGTTGAGAATCCAAGCGAGTGGAATCCCCGTGTTGAGAATCCCCGTGTTGAGAATCCCCGTGTAGAAAACCCCCGAGTTGAGAATGCCACCTTTGCCTTAGCTCCCGGAGAAGAGGCGTATGTGGTTTTTCGTATTTGGGATGACAATGTCTCTGGCAATACCAATACCACCGGAGCACTTATTAGAACCACCAGTGCAAGCGGAGGACTTAGTATTGAAGATGTTATTGGCACTTATGAGCAGCCGAAAGCAGGTGCTGCTCTTTCAGCTCACTCAGCCAACACAGAGGATCTCGAAGATGATATTTATGATCCTCCTGTGTCAATGTCAGCAAATGTTGCCCCTGAAATTGGATACTCTCCTTTGTCATTGGATTTTACAGCCCCGGTAGAGGGACAAGATGATTCTTTGGACCTTTTTATAAATAATTCAGGGGAAGGAATTTTAGATTATACTTTGAGTATTGAATATGAAAACGAAGGTGACTCTTGGCTAACGGTAGATCCAGCCCTAGGACAACATATTGTCGATGACCCTTCTAATCCCGCTAATCAACATGTTGTAACCATCCATCCCTCTGAACTCGGGGCTGGAACTTATAATGCAGACATCGTGATTGAAGCACCCGGAGCCTCAAATAGCCCACAAAGAGTCCCAGTCACTCTGACCATATCTGCTGCTGCAGGGGATCTCGATCACTTCGAATTTGATCCTATAAGCGGTCAGATAGCGGGAGTTGCTTTCCCAGTAACTATCACTGCTAAAGATTCGATCGGGAATACAATAAATAGCTACACAGGGACTAATTCCTTGCGCGATACAACTGGTAGCATAATACCTACGACTAACACCTACACGGCTGGTGACTGGACAGGTGATGTGACCATAAGCACAGCTGAAACAGGAGTAACGATCAGTACGGATGACGATGGAAAAAGCGGCACCAGCAACAGTTTTGACATAAGTCCTCCTCCAGCCAGTCAAGTTGAACTGACTGGGCCTGCATCGGTTACTGTTGGTGTTGTATCCGAAGCCTTTACCTTAACCAGCCAGAACAGTCTAGGCGATCCCACAAATGTCACAGCAGATACTGTATTCGATCTCTCCTCCAATACATCCGGTACAGCAACCTTCTATTCTGATTCAGGAGGAATGAATTCGATTACCCAGGTGGCCATTTCTAATGGCACAAGCAGCGCCACCTTTTACTACAAAGATACTGCGGTAGGCACGCCCGCAGTAACTGCCTCATGGGCTAGTGG
>CAYUXD010000035.1:0-12456 GCA_964448655.1 uncultured Eubacteriales bacterium | reverse complement strand
ATCCGCTCGGGAAACAGTTAACAGTTGGAAACCAGACCGGAACAGTAATCGGCGTCGTGAAAGATTTTCTGTTTGCGGATATCGGCTTCGAAATCCCTCCTGCGGTTTTGTATTTAGAACGGGAAAACCTTAATGTTATGTTAGTGAAATTTTCTTCATTGGACAGGTTCCCTGATCTTCGCAAATTCATAAAAGCACAGTGGCAGGTTTTAATGCCGAATTCTCCTTTTGATTGCATGACTTTGACCGAATATTCCGAGAATATTTTTGGCGTCCTCACCAAATTTGCGAATTTCTTGAGCATGATTGGGCTTACAGCCGTGCTTTTTTCCAGTCTTGGCCTGTTGGGTCTGGCTACCTATTTGGTAGAGCGGAGGACGAAGGAGATTGGGATTAGAAAAGTGCTTGGTGCATCATCGATGAATATAATGTGGAAAGTGACCAGAGAGTTCTTAATCCTGGTCGTTATTGCGAATGTCATTTCTTTAGGACTCGTATATTATGGTTGGCAAAAGGTTCTTCAGACTGGTCTAGTGTTTATTACCAACATCAACGCCGGCACCTATATTTTTGCGCTGCTCGTTACCGTATTCACCGCGATTCTTGCTGTTGTTTCGCAAACTCTGAAGGCGGCAAGGGCCAATCCGACCGACTCATTGAGATACGAGTAATAGCGTATTAAGGTTTTTTGGCCTATTTTAGCTCAGGTTCATATATTTGGTGGGATTTCAGCGATCAATAAAAAAAGTCTGGCGGTAATTATTCAAGTTTTGCAAGTCTGACCCCAAAGATTTAATCTTTGGGGCCGATAATGACTTCTATTCCTTTTTCGGGGTTGAGAACATCCTCGATATAGGCATTTATTTCATCAAGGCTGATTGTATCTATTTCCAGGAAAAATCCGCTAAGAAACTCGTAGCCGAGACCAAGATCCTCAAACGAGGCAAGATTCATGGCTCTTATTTCTTTTGCTTCGTTCTCTCTCAGGAAAGAAGCTTTTGCGTTGATTTTTGTAACCTCAAGTTCCTCTTCCTCAATCCCTTTCTCGAAAAGAGCGTTCATAACATTTTTTAAAGCCTCAAGGGCTACCTCTTTTTTCTCTTTATCTGTCTCAAGATAGGCCTCGAGCATCCCTCCATCTTTCATCAGTGTTGCTTGCGCATTAACATTGTAAGCAAGCTTCTCTTTATATCTTAAGTCCCAAAGTCTTGAACCGACTCCTTTTCCGAGAAGATTTTCTACAATAGAGGCGAGAGCAAAATTTTTACGTGTGATCTTTGGTAGAGGGAAAGCAAGAGAAATGAAGGATTGCTTGGTGTCTTTTACTATGAGGACTTGTTTCTCTTCAGGGATAGTCACAGGGCTTGGCTCTGATTCCGCTGGCTTGCCAGAAGGAAACTTTGCAAAATATTCATCAAGGATCTCGATAAGGGGCTCCTTTTCCAGATCCGAGACAACAGCCACAACCATGTTCTCTGCCTTGAAATAGCTATCATAGAAATTTTTAACATCATTCTTTTTTATAGCTTTCAGAGACTCTTCACTGCCCAAAACAGAACCTCCGTAACCTTTTCTTGCGAACAGTCTTTCTAAGTAGGCCTTATGGGCCACATTAGCAGGATCATCTTCTTCTGTGTTTCTCTGGTAATTTATCATTTTTTTGGTTCCCTCCATCCTCAGGCCAGAAAAAAGAGGATTCAACATGATTTGAGTGGTAACTTTTAAGGTTTCTTCAAGGTGTTCTGATAAACAGGTTATATTAATGAGAGAATGATCACCTCTCGAAGTCATAGAAACACGTGAGGCCTGGCTCATCAAGTCTTGGACTTTTTTTCGATCTGGAATTTCTAGCGTCAGCCTAGTAGTGAGGTAGGCCAAACCACTTTTTTCTTCTGGTTCAACTGCTTTCCCTCCCTTGATGAGGATCTGGAAGACAGTGATAGCAGAGGATGCATCTTTTTGATAAATCAGCTTGAGGCCGTTGGATAAAAATGCTTTCTCGGGAAGATTTCTTGAAAGGGAAGCTTTCTGGCTTGAGAAAATCGGGGATAGAGTGAAAGCCCAGATACCCATTGAGACCACAAGTTTTAAATAAAAATTTCGTAAAGTCATTATATGAATGTCCAGCTATTTTTTCTTTTTTGGAGAAATGGTTACGATGACATAACGTCCTTTACTCAAATATTTACCAGCCGCTTCCCGCAAGTCTAAAGAGTTTAGCTTCTCGATATTTTCAATATAGCTCCCTCCCTCTTGGTTTTCATTCAGAAGAAGGTACATCGCAAGACTAGTTGCTATAGCCAGGCCTTTTTCCTGGGATTGATGAAAATTAAATTTGATTTGATTTTTAGCACTCTCTAAGTAATCAAGAGTATATAATTCGGCATCCCCCATAACATCCTTTTTTGAATAATTAAGACGGCTTGTCTCTTTTAGAAATTTAATCGTTTCTCGTTTCGTGATGCTTATGTTTTTTGGATCCAAAGTAATATAGATGATAATTATCCCCCCGTATTTGTGAGCACTATACCTCATCAAAGCGCTTTGAGCCAGATTCCTTCTTCCTCGCAGCGGATAGTTCAGCATCGGATTCACTCCTCGGCCCAGAATTTGGGTTAAGATATCCATGGCGTATTGATCCTTATGGTTATAATCTGGGCCGAATATTCCTATCACCAAGTAGGCCTGATTAACATCCATCTCTTGCTTAATCTCGACTGTCTTTTTCAATTCAGGAACTTTTTCGTATTTTGGGAGAGAAATTTCCTCTTTTTTTAAATCCCCGAAAATATCTTTTGTTTTCTTCTCCATCTCTTCTATTTCGAAATCACCCACGATTGCCAAAACACAGTTCGAAGGGACAAAAAACTTTCGATAGAATTTTTCTATCTGATCTACAGTTAAAACCTCGATAATTTCTTTTTTTCCTTGGACTGGCTTTTGGTAAGGATGGTCTTTAAAAAGGTTTTGATAAACGATGGAAGTAGCGTGTTTAATGGGGTCGTCCTGAATTTGGCTCAGCTCTTCGAGGATCACTTTTTTTTCTTCATCGAGTTCTTCCTGTGAGAGCTTTAGGTTGAACAAAATTTCCTTTTGGTTCCTCAAGGCAAAATCTGCGTGTTCAGAAGGAAGGGATATCTCAAAGGTAGCCAGATCCAGTGATGTGTGGGCATTAAAATAGGCGCCGTGTCTGCGTATATCCTGGCTGATTTCTGGCCCGCTCCTGAATTCAGTCCCCCTGAAGAGAATGTAATGTTCTAAGATATGAACAATTCCGTTCGTTTCCTTTGATTCATCTTTTGTACCTAGGTTCACAGCAAACACTAAATTTACCAAGGGCAGCGTGTGCTTTTCATAGAGATAAATTTTCAAACCATTCCCAAGCTCAAAATATTTTTGAGTTTTATCTTGCGAATTGATGGGAGTTATAAATAGTAAACATAAGAAGAGAAGAACTGCGCTGAATATGCATTTTCTGTGAGTTTTGTGACTCAGCTTGACTATATAATTAAAAAAGAAAAGGTGAATCAATTTATGGCTTTTCAGGATTAAGCTCCCAGATATATTTTTTCAAATTGATTGACTGCGTTTTTATCTCCTAAAACAAGGAGAATATCACCAGTTTTGATATTAATATCAGGGGAAGGATTGAATTCAATGTCTTTTCCAGGTTTTTTTATAGCCACAACAATGACATTTGCCGTTCTTCGTATGTTGCATTCTGCAAGGTTACGGTTGACTATCTTAGAGTCCTTTTTTACTACTAATTCCTCCATGTATAAGGGCAGCTCTTTTCGCCTGATAATGAGATCCATATAGTCTAACAATGTCGGGCGAATCAACCCTTGTGCAATTTTCAGACCGCTCAGCCTTAAGGGACTGACAACTCTATTTGCTCCGATCTGGAGGATTTTCCTTTCAGCTTCTTCATCCAGGGCTTTGGAAAGGACGAAGACAGATGGATTAATCAGTCTGACGGTTAAAACGAGGTAAAGGTTATCAGCATCAGTAGGAAGTAGGGCAGCCAGCCCCTTGGCTTTTTTTATACCAGCTTTGGTCAATATGTCTTCCTGCTTCGCATCTCCCTCTATAAAAGGGCATCTGTTTGTTTGCTTAAGGTCCTCTAGTTTTTCTTCTTTATTATCAATGACAACAAAGGGCAATTTTTCCTCCTCCAGCCTTTCTCTCACTATCTTTCCCATCCGTCCGTGGCCACAGATGATATAGTGATCTTTTAGGTTTTTAAGCTCTTTTTCCATTCTTCTCCTCCGCCAAAATTTATTAATTCCTCCCTCAAAGGCAATTTCGGCAATTTTGGTGAAAGCAAAAATGGCTGTTCCCACACCTCCTAAGATAACGAAAATGGTGAAAATTTGGCCTTGAGGGGAGAGTTCTCTGACTTCCTTAAACCCGACTGTAAAAATGGTTATGACAGTCATGTAGAGGCAGTCCAGGAATGACCACCCTTCAATCACATGGAAGCCTATAGTACCAATAAATATCATGAGAATAATAAGCACTGAAGGCTTCCACATCTCGCTGTTATCTTACACTAATGATAAATAGGAGGCAATGGGGTAATATATGAATCAAATCCTTTTTTATGTTAAAATTCAATTAATACAAAAAAGGAACAGAAATAATGAAGACTCGGCGGGAAGAAAAAATCTTAGTCGTGGATGACGAAGAAAACATCCGAAAATCTCTTAAAATGATTCTTGAATACGAGGGCTACAGCTTTCTTGAAGCAGCGGATGGGGAAGAAGCTCTGGACATTATCGAAGAAACAGTAGGATTGGACTTAGTCTTGCTGGATATAAAACTTCCTGGGAGGGATGGATTAGAGGTTTTAGCAGAGCTGAAAGAAAAGCCTTACAGGCCAGAGGTCATCATGATATCAGGGCACGGCACGATTAAAACAGCAGTGGACGCGACGAAGCTGGGAGCCTTTGATTTTCTGGAAAAGCCTCTCCACAGGGAAAGGGTCCTGCTCTGCATCCGGAACGCTTTAAATAAGAGCAAGCTCTTAAGAGAGTGCCAGGACTTGCGAAAAAAAGCTGATAAGAGATATGAGCTTATAGGAAACCATCCCTCGATGAAAAAACTCTGGAAAGAGATAATAAAGACTTCTCCCACGAATGCGACCGTGCTAATCTATGGCGAAAGCGGTACAGGAAAGGAGCTTATTGCCCGAGCTATTCATAGCCATAGTTTGAGGGCAAAAGAAAGGTTTGTTCAGGTGAATTGTGCGGCTATACCCGAGGAGCTCATCGAAAGCGAGCTTTTTGGCCATGAGAAGGGTGCTTTTACAGGGGCTACAGAAAAAAAACCGGGCAAATTTGAGCAGGCAGACGGAGGAACGATATTTTTGGATGAAATTGGCGATATGAGTTTGAAAACTCAATCCAAAGTTTTGCGCGTTCTTGAAGAAGGAGAAGTTCAAAAGGTTGGCTCTAGCAAAATCAACAAGGTAGATGTCAGAGTAATAGCTGCTACTAATAAGGATTTAGGAAAAGAAAAAAAAGCGGGAACATTCCGGGAAGACCTTTATTTCCGCCTGAATGTCATTCCCCTTTATTCTCCTTCTTTGAGGGAGAAAAAAGAGGACATTTCTCTTCTTGTTGAATATTTTAGCAAAATTTATGCAGAGGAAAATAATTTTAAAGCAAAGAAGTTTTCAGAGGATGCGATAGAAGCGATGATAAAATACCCCTGGAAAGGGAATGTTCGGGAACTGAAGAACGTGGTGGAAAGATTGATTATCATGACCGAGGCAGATATAATAGAAAGGCAAGATTTTCCGGAGAGTATTAGAGGAGAAATAGGCATATATCTTCCCGAAGAAAAGGGAATAAAAACACTAAAAGAATTCAGGGAGCTAGCTGAGAAGGATTTTATTTTAGCCAAGCTTGAAGAGAACAGTTGGAATATATCTCAGACCGCAAGAGAAATTGATACACCACGCAGCAATCTTTACAAGAAGTTAGAGCATTATGGCATAAAAATAGCGGCTGGAGTAGGCGAGGCGGTTGCCCCTTCTTCTCCTCGTGAGAAAGAGGGGGAGGAAAGTCCGAACTCCAAAGGGCAGGATGGTCGCTAACAGCGACTCCGGGCAACCGGAGGAAAGTGCCACAGAAAATATACCGCCTCATGAGATGACGGTTTCGTTCATTTCGTGGGGTAAGGGTGAAAAGGTGAGGTAAGAGCTCACCGTTCTGGTGGTGACATCAGGAGTGTGGTAAACCCCATCCGGAGCAAGACCAAATTGGCCCCTTTTGGGATGGCCCGTCTTATGGGGCGGGTAGGTCGCTCATCCTCTTGAGCAATCAAGGGGTTAGATAAATAACCGCCCTCGCTGAAACTTTAGCGGGAACAGAATTCGGCTTACGTCCTGCTCCAGCCTCTTTTTTACTTGGGGGACAGTATTTAAGGGGACAGGCTACTTTTTTTGAAGAACAGGAATAATGCAAAAAAAAGTAGCCTGTCCCCTTTTATTATGGTTGTAAAGGTGGTTCCCTGGGGAACATCCCCCTAAACTAAAACTAAAAGAAGGAGCTGATAGCTTGGTTGATCAGGATCAGGATATTTCGGGGATAGATGCCCAACTGGATCACTCCATAGAGACAGAAAAAGAGGACCAGGAATAAAGCCGGGTTTTCTACGGCTATTTCTATTTCACGGGCAGGCTCTCTCATATACATGTAGACGATGATCCTCAAGTAATAAAACACTGAGATAAGACTGGCCAGGACTCCGATGATAACCAGAGGCACAAGACCCTGCCTTACAGCAGTAGAGAAAATATAAAACTTGGCCAGGAAGCCTCCTGTGGGCGGAAACCCTGCCAGGGAGAGAAGGAAGATAGAAAAGGTCACGCCTATCCAGGGATATTTAAACCCGACTCCGGCGTAATCCTCGAGTTCAAGGTATTCTTTCCCTTTCCTGCTCAAAGCGATAACAGCGGCAAAAGCACCTATATTCATGAAAAGATAAACTGTAAGGTAGAAGACCAGACTAGAATTGTCCTGGGCCAGAATGGCTATAAGCAGGTAGCCTGCATGGGCAATGCTTGAGTAAGCCAGTATTCTCTTCAAGTTTGTCTGGCGCAGAGCCACAAGATTTCCTACCACCATAGTTAAGACACTAATAACCCAGAGTATCCAGAAGATGGCCTGAGTATTGAGAGCATTTTTCCAGTAGGGAATAAATATTCTTAAGAATACGATAAAACCAACTGCCTTGGGCACCACGGAAAAGAAGGCAGTGATTGGTGTGGGAGCACCCTGATAGACATCTGGAGTCCACATATGGAAAGGAACAACAGCAATTTTGAAACCAAAACCGATGATAACTAAACCTAAGCCAATAAGAGCCATCATGCTCAGGTCGGTTTTTGTTATGAAGAAATTAATGATTGTGGAAATATTAGTTGAATGGGAAGAGCCGTAGAGAAGAGCTAAGCCGTAAACAAGAAAAGCTGTGGCAAAACTTCCCAACAGAAAATACTTAATTGCCGCCTCTGAGGATTTCTCGTCTTTTCTTTTCAAGCCAGCCAGGGCATAACTGCAGATGGAAAGGACCTCTAAGCCTAAGAATATGATCAGAAGATCTATGGAGGAGAGCATGATCGCTACACCTGATAAGGCTAAAAGAAGGAGGGCATAGAACTCGCCGTAGTTTACATCCTGAAAGGAGATGTACTTCATGGAGAGAAGAATGACAAAGCCTGTTGCCAGAGCCAGGATAAAAATAAAGAAAAGAGAAAGATTATCCAGGAAAAGATTGCCGTTAAAGTATGAGTAGTTTTTATTCCAGAACTTGATACATATAAAACCACAGATAACGAGGAAAATAAGAGAAAGGTAGGCTAAATAATTTTTATTTTCTTTCTTTAAGAAAACATCAAGAAGCAAAACGAGGAGAGCAGCGAAGACAATTACCAGAATAGGGGACAGGGCAAAAAAGCTATTCATCTTGATTTATCTTCCTTTTCCTCGTTTTTTTCTTTGATTGTTTCAGGTTCAATTTCCAGCAAGAAATCCTTATCCTTTTGGCTTTGAGTGAAATATATTTCTCTCTTGTTGACTCTGTTGAGGAGATTAGTAACAGAGCTATCCATTTTCCTCAGGAAAGGTTTGGGGTAAATTCCCATCCAGAACATCATGATGACTATAGGCACAAGATACCCAATCTCTCTTTTGTTTATATCCTTGAAGGAAAAAATCTTTTCATTTGTAATAGGCCCCTGCATAACTCTCTGGAACATCCAGAGCAGATACCCAGCTGCCAGGATAACTGTTGAGATGCCAAGGATGGCAAGAAGCTTGTTGGCTTTAAAAATTCCAAAGATACACAATATCTCTCCGATAAAGCCGTTGAGACCAGGAAGCCCGACCGATGAAAGCATGCAGATCAGGAAAAAAGCAGAAAAAACAGGCATCTGTTTACTTACTCCACCAAAGTCATTAATCATCCGGGTGTGGGATCTTTCATACAGGATGCCCACAATCAAAAACAGAGCGCCTGTGCTCAATCCATGGTTGAGCATCTGGTAAATAGCCCCCTCCATTGCTTCAGTGTTCAAAGCAAAGACTGCCAGCATGATAAGCCCCATATGGCTAACGCTGGAATAAGCAACCAGGGACTTGACATCTTTCTGGATAAGCGCCATCAAACCCCCATAGATGATTCCTATCAAGCTCAGCACAGCCAGAACAGGGAGGAATTTCATTACCGCATCAGGAAAAAGAGGAAGGGCAAAGCGGAGGAAACCGTAAGCTCCCATTTTTAATAGCACTGCGGCCAGGATGACAGAGCCGCCCGTTGGAGCCTGCACATGAGCATCAGGCAGCCAGGTGTGAAACGGGAATAAAGGAACTTTTATGGCAAAAGAAAGAGCAAAAGCCAGGAAAAGCCAGATTTGAATATTGGGATTCAGGACAAGCCTGTAATAATCAAAAATGTTTAAAGAATAGACGCCTGTGGCCTTGTAATACATAGAATAAAGGAAGAAGATTGCCACCAGCATCAGCAAGCTTCCGAGCATCGTAAAAAGAACATATTTCAGAGTGGCATAAATCTTCCGGGGACCACCCCAGACGCCGATGAGAAAATACATCGGAATAAGCATGGCTTCCCAGAAAACGTAAAAGAGAAAAAGGTTGAGGGCGACGAAAACGCCGATAATCCCTGTCTCGAGAATAAGTATGAAGATAAGGTATTCCTTTACTCTCTTTTGGATGTATGTCCAGGAAGAAAGGATGATAATGGGCATCAAGAAAGTTGTCAGAAGTATAAGAAAGAGGCTTATCCCGTCAACTCCGATGTGATAATTGATTCCATAGCCTAGCCAGTCTGCCTTCTCTACGAACTGTGGATTGGGAATTTGATCGTTAAAATTGAAATAGAGAGTAAGAGAAAAAATAAAGGTAATAATGGCTATGGCCAAGGAAAGAAAGCGGAGAAGGTTTTTCCTGTCGCGGTGAATAAAAATGAGCAGAATGGCTCCTGCAAGGGGAATGAAAGTAATTAGACTCAATATTGGTAAATTCATTTTTTAAAACAATAGATAAGCCAAAAAGATAATTACTCCTAAAAGAAAAATGAGGGCGTAATCTTTAATCAAGCCACTCTGAAAATAACTCAGGATTTTTCCTGTGAAACCGGCGGCTGTTGCCGTCCCGTTCACAGCTCCATCGATGACCTTTAAATCAAAATTATCATAAATAATCTCCGACCCTTTAATCGTTGAATTCACGAAGACCGCATTGTAAATCTCATCAACATAGTATTTGTTAAACATAAGTTTATAGATAGCGGGAAATCTGGTGGCCAGATTGCGTGGAATCATGGGTGATCTGATGTAGAAAACGTAGGCAATATAAATTCCCAAAAGGGCCACAACGGCTGCAATCGCAATAAGCATCCATTCTGTTTGCAGGCTGAGATGGACTTCGTGAACCTCTTTTATCACAGGCTCCAGGAATTTGCCGAAAAAGTCGAGTTTCTTTCCCAGGACAACAGGAAGTCCGATATATCCTGCAACAACAGAGAAGAAAGCTAGAATGACCAGGGGTATGGTCATGACTTTGGGAGATTCATGGATGTGTTTTTTTACTTCAGGATCCAGGCGTTCCTCCCCATGGAAAGTCACAAAAATGAGTCGGAACATATAAAAGGCTGTAAGCACTGCGCCCATTATCCCCAGCCCCCAAATAAAATAATAAAATGCTGAATACTGACCTTGAGCGAAGGCCTTGGTGAGGATAGCATCTTTTGAGAAAAAGCCAGAGAGAAACGGAATACCAGCGATGGCAATCGCCCCGATGAGAAAAGTGGGGTAGGTAAGAGGAAGGTATTTTCGCAGCCCTCCCATTTTTTTCATATTTATTTCACCCGACAGCGCATGCATGACACTCCCAGCAGACAAAAACAGGAGGCTCTTGAAGAAGGCATGGGTATAGAGATGGAACATACCTGCTGCGTAGGCGCCGACACCGCAGCCTATGAACATGTACCCAATTTGAGATATTGTAGAGTAGGCTAAAACCCTTTTGATGTCATTCTGGGTTAAAGCCATTGTGGCCGCATAGACGGCTGTGATCGCACCCACAAGCGCTACAACCTGAGCTGCAGTTTCGGATAGAGTGTAGAGAAGATTCATCCTGGAAACCATGTAGACTCCAGCTGTAACCATGGTGGCAGCATGAATAAGGGCGCTGACAGGGGTAGGGCCTTCCATGGCATCAGGAAGCCAGACATAAAGAGGAATTTGGGCAGATTTTCCTGTTGCTCCCACAAACAGGAGAATGGCGATTAGAGTGGCTAGCGCTGCGGAGACAGCTCCTCCTGAGATGGCTTGGTTAATAGCGGTAAATTCTGCGCTTCCTATATGAATAAAGATGAAGAGGATGCCCAGGAGGAAGCCTGTGTCACCTATCCGGTTAACGATGAAAGCTTTTTTGCCTGCATTGGCAGCCGAGTGTTTTTCAAACCAGAAACCGATCAATAAATAAGAACAAAGCCCGACGCCTTCCCAGCCGACAAACATCAAGACTAAATTTGAAGCCATAACAAGTATAAGCATGGAAAAAGTGAAGAGGTTTAGATAAGTGAAATAACGGGTGTAGCCCTCATCATTTGCCATATAGCCTACCGAATAGACATGAATGATAAAACCCACTCCGCTTACGACCAGAGCCATGACAGCAGATAAAGGATCAAACATGAGAGAAAGGTTGACCTGGAAGCTTCCTGCCTGAATCCAGGAGAAAAGATTCTTGACTAATGGGTAGCTTCCGTGAGCTGTTTGAAGAAGCCCCACAACAGAGATGACCGAGATTACGAAGGAAGCAAAGACTGCAAAACAGGCCTGGAAAGAGACATATTTTTTGGGAAGTATTTTTCCAAAGATTGCCAGGATGAGAGTACTTGCCGCCGGTATAAATGGAATTAGCCAGAAAATCTCAGTCATTTTATCCTTTCATTAATCTTATATCTTCGGATTTGATCGTCTTTTTTTGCCTGAAAATAAGAAGAATGATAGCCAGCCCAACAGCCGCCTCAGCAGCAGCAACAGTAATTATGAAAAAGACAATGATCTGTCCGTCTGCGGAATTTGCTGATCTTGCCAGGGTTATAAAAGCAAGGTTGGCTGCATTGAGCATAATCTCTATGGACATAAACATTGTGATTAGATCTTTTTTTATAAAAAAAGCGATGGCCCCCAGAACGAAGAGAACGACGCTCAAGATTAAGAAATAATTTGGAGGAATCATTCTTTTTCTTTTTTCTTAACTAATACAATAGCACCGACTAAGGCGGCTATAATCAAGATTGAAGTGATCTCAAAAGGATAAAGATACTTAGTAAAAAGGAGCCGGCCAAGATCAGTAGGACCGGCTTTTATTATTGCCGTTGAGACCGGCAGAGTGAAGGCTCCTTTTATTGAGAGAATAAGCTCGATGACAAGGACAACAGCAAGCACCAAGCAAAGATAAATAGTCCATTTCTTTTTTTCAGCGCGAATACCATAACGCACGTTGATCATCATAATCACGAAGATAAAGAGAACCATAATAGCGCCCGCGTAGATTATGATTTGGACCACTGCGATGAAAGGTGCCTCGAGAAGAGCAAAGAGCCCTCCCATGCAAGCAAAAGCGAGGATCAGAAAAAGGGCATTGTAAGCCTGGTTTTTGGAGATAATCATACCCAAGACTGCACCAACGGTTAATGTTGCGAGGAAAAAAAATAGGAAATAGCCCATTTTTTGAGTGTCTCATTATATTTTTTGCACTGAGTTGATGTCAAGAAAAAAAAATTTTAAATGCGCCGTAACAAACATTTTATTCTTTTTTTTGACAAATAGCTAAACTTTGCTATAATATGTTTGAAACTGCGGGGTAGAGCAGTCTGGTAGCTCGTCGGGCTCATAACCCGGAGGTCGTTGGTTCA
>CAYUXD010000034.1:10020-12499 GCA_964448655.1 uncultured Eubacteriales bacterium | reverse complement strand
ATTGTTACGGCAACGTGATAATTTCCGGTTTGGGCAAAGCAAAAATTTCCGGTTTTTAGAAAATCGTGTAAGGTTCTTCTTTGTGAAGACAAGCAAGGAGAACCGACATGAGAGAGGATCTTATCACGTTGAGCAAAAGAGAGATTGAACGTTTAAGGGTCATTCACCAGGTTATGGGCAAGCAGATGACTCAGGTGAAAGCCTCAGAGCTGTTAGGAATGACGGATCGGCAGGTGAGGAACATCATTGGCACGATACGAAACAAAGGCGATGGAGCGATAGCCCATGGGAATAGGGGGCGAGTTGCGGCGAATAAGATGCCCGCAGAGCTTGAGGCCCGGATCGGTGGGATAGTGAAGAGGCGCTATCCTGATTTTGGACCGAAATTTGCTTCTGAGAAGCTAGAAGAACGGGAGGGGATCAAGGTCAGCAAGGAGAAGCTGCGGCAAATTATGATTGCGAAAGGTCTATGGCGAGTGAGGAGGCGGAGGAAGGAAGTTCATCAATGGAGAGAGAGGAAAGCGTATTATGGGGAGATGGTGCAGATGGATGGGTCGCATCATGATTGGTTGGAAGGCAGAGGGCCGGAGCTTGTGTTTATGGGATACATAGATGACGCCACGAATCGAGTATTTGGGCTTTTCTATGACTACGAAGGGGTTTATCCTGCGATGGACTCATTCAAGCGCTATATAAGCCTCTATGGGCTTCCTCGCAGTCTTTATCTAGACAAGGACTCCACTTATAAGACAACACGCCAGCCAGATACCGATGAGCTGCTGAGAGGAAAAGTGGCAGAGACCCAGTTTGAGAGAGCCTGTGGAGAGCTGGAGATAGAAGTGATTCATGCTAACTCTCCTCAGGCCAAAGGCCGGATCGAGAGAACTTTTGGTACCCTTCAGGACCGGCTGATCAAGGAGATGAGGTTAGCAGGTGTAAGGACCAAGGAAGAAGCGAATCTATTCCTTGAGTGGTATTTGCCGATTTACAATGAACGGTTTTCAAGAGTGGCCAGAGAGGAAGGCGATTTACACAGACCTTTAGCCAAGCATATCAATCTCAGAGAGATATTTTGCATTAAAGGCAAACGCACCATAAACAACGGATACATCGTCAAGTGGAGAGGCCGGATGTTTCTGATAGAGAACCCATCTATAGCTATGAGAAGGCGAAAAGTCGAAGTCATGGAGCATTTTGATGGGGAGATTGCAACAAAGTTCAACGGCAGATATTTAAAGTTCAAGGAGATTATCGTTCCAAAACCAGCCCAAATACTAAAGTTGGAAAAACCGAAGTCTGAATCCGTTAAGAAAAAATCCAAATACATCCCACCAGCCGATCATCCATGGAGAAGACATAATCCTTCACTTCATCACAACTCGTATCTAGAGAGGATTTAGACCATGACAAAACCGGAAATTATTGCGTGGCACAAAACCGGAAGTATTTGCATGGCGTTGACACTCGGTCCTGGGCGATTGACTGCGAATTTTTGCTGTGTTATAAGCTCTGTCTGAGGGATCAGAGAGGACTAATGGAGATTACGCAAACTTTACTGAAAGACATCCTGTCCTCTATACATTCCGACTGCAAAGTATCGGATATTCGCACCTGTGTCTACTGGACAGCGGTCACCTCATTTCGCTGCGGCCTTGCCTCCACCATGGCAGCCTCCATCCTTCCCTCTGAAGGCCACCAGGTGGAATCCGCTGGGAATCTTCTTCCAGTTGGCGCAAGAGCATTGGCAAAACTGTCCCTATCCAGCCGAATCCTGGAGGCTTCGATTGGAATCGCTGCCATAAATTCGATTTTACCTATTGATGAGTCACTGTGTGTTGACTTGAATGCCGAAGAAGAAATCCGCTCACAAGGAGAAGGAAAACGGATAGCGGTTATCGGACATTTCCCATTCGTCAAGGGTCTTAAAGCAAAGGCTAAAAAATTGTGGGTCTTTGAACTCCCGGGACGTGGCCGTCCTGGGGACATGACAGGCAATGAGATCGAGACTCTTCTCCCGCAGGCTGAGGTAGTTGCCATAACCAGCACGACATTGATTAACCATACATTGGGAGGGATCATGAATCTCATTGCACCAGATGCCTACAGGATGATGCTTGGCCCAAGTACTCCTTTATCGACAGTATTGTTTGATTATGGATTCGACGCTCTATCCGGTTCTATCGTAACCGATCGTGATCGAGTACTCAGTTGCCTAAGCCAAGGTGCCAATTTTCGCCAGGTGAAGGGTGTGCGAAAAGTGACACTGCAACGCAAGAAGTAATTTAGTCTTCAGCTTCGTCCCAAGATGAGATGATAATAATGAGCTGTATGTTTGATTAGACAAGCCTGTCATTTTACAAAAAGGCCTAATCCTTATACTGGAGACTGAAATGGCTCATAGGTACATTGCACCTGGTGCGTTCCTGAGAGTCGATCAGCCCGAAGAATGAAGGTCGCCAAAAACTTATTCCGGCAGGAT
>CAYUXD010000034.1:0-10010 GCA_964448655.1 uncultured Eubacteriales bacterium | reverse complement strand
AAAGAGAACCATGCAACTCATATGTGCATGTCTTTTGGGTGTAAGGGGAGAAGAAGATTTATAAATCTCCCCGGAAAAAGTCCGTTATTGATAAGAATTTCCTTTTGGTGCTTGCCGCAAATCCCTCAAGTTTTATCTAAATTATTACCCACTGACATCCCTGAATGAGCTTACCACAAATTCTAACATTATTCTCTAACTCTATGTGTTACTAATGTATCTGACCCAGTTCAGTGCTTGGGAGTGTGAGATCTGGATAAATAATTTAACGTCACTTCCCTGATCGGGCCTCAACGTTCTTTTTGCAGTCCAAGGTGAACATTGGAGAGGAGAGTTTTATTTAGCTTTGATATATAATAACTACTTTAGGAATGGATTAGAGGACATTGCTGCAGGTTGTATTAATTATAAGGCATTTACACTTTACTTTGCGGAAAAGCAATGCCCGTATCCGCTTCCGCCAGGCCTCAGCAGATGTTTCAAATGCCAAACATATAAAAGAAATTTAACAAGAGAAAGGAACCGATTTGAAATGAAAAGGAAATCTGGCACACTTCACCCAGGTAAGCTCGGTGGGCTTAAAATAATGTTTCGTTCGCTCCGATATAGAAATTACCGGCTTTTTTTCGGAGGACAGAGCATATCGCTGATCGGCACCTGGATACAACGAATCGCTTTGCCCTGGCTGGTCTACCGGCTTAGTGGTTCCCCATTTTTATTGGGATTGGTCGCCTTTACCGGCCAAATTCCCACCTTCCTGTTGTCTCCTTTTGCTGGTGTGGTAACCGACCGATGGAATCGCCATCGCATTTTGATCGTTACTCAAATACTGGCTATGATACAGGCGCTAGTCCTGGCGATTCTCTTTTTTGGCGGAGGCATTAAGGTCTGGCATATCATCCTTTTAGGGGCCTCCCTTGGTTGCGTGAATGCCTTTGATATGCCTGCCCGTCAGTCATTTGTGATAGAGATGGTGGAACGCAAAGAGGAATTGGGGAATGCGATTGCCTTAAACTCCTCAATGGTCAACAGCGCAAGGCTTCTGGGACCTTCCATAGCTGGAGTATTGATTGCTGCCGTGGGGGAAGGCATATGCTTCCTTCTTAACGGCTTAAGCTACCTTTTCGTTATTGCCTCACTGTTATTGATGAATGTTTCTGCCCCAAAAAATAAACCACAGAATACCAGGGTATGGCAAGGGTTGAAGGAAGGGCTCTCTTATGCCTTTGGTTTTCCCCCCATCAGGTTTCCCATCCTGCTGTTGGGTTTGGTAAGCCTGATGGGAATGCCTTACGCGGTGCTGATGCCTGTTTTCGTCAAGGAGATACTGCATGGTGGATCACACACGTTCGGCTTTCTTATGGGAGCTTCGGGTATAGGCGCTCTGGTTGGAGCCTTTTATCTTGCTTCCAGAAAAAGCGTTTTGGGGCTGGAGAAAATCATTCCTCTGTCTGCGGCAATTTTTGGCACCGGACTCATAGCCTTTTCTTTTTCCCGTGTCTTCTGGCTTTCTCTGGCATTGATGTTTATAACGGGTCTGGGAATGATCATGCAGATGGCCTCAAGCAATACGATTTTACAAACAATTGTCGACGATGACAAACGCGGGCGGGTGAAGAGTTTCTATGCGATGGCTTTTTTCGGCACTGCGCCTTTTGGTAGCTTATTAGCGGGAGGATTGGCAAGTCGGATAGGTGCGCCCAACACTTTAATCATAGGTGGCATCTCATGTGTTCTTGGTGCTCTTATCTTCACCAAAAAGCTTCCTGAGTTGAAAAAAATGATCCATCCCATCTATGTCAAATTTGGCATCATCCCTGAAGTAGCTTCAGGAATTCAGGTCGCATCAGAATTAACGATTCTGCCAAAAGAATAGAACATACAACTTCGTCTTGGAGTATTGAGCTTGATTGAAAGTTCAATTATCAAGGAGGCGCTAAAGAAAGTACTTGCATCACATCATCACAGAAGGAATTTGGTATTAAGAGTCGCAACAAATCTCCCGCAATTTTCCGCGGTTTCCACTCCCTGACATCCCCGAATGAGCTTACCACACTCAAAATAGCCAGGTCAATGACCATCCGGCTTAAAAATAAAAGCATGATGATCAGGGATCGGGATATGTTTTCCTTTAATTTGTAATTTAGCCAAATCCTCCATAGTTTTTAGCTATTCGTAGCAAACAAAGGAAATGAAGCTCTGTAAAAATTCAAATTTATTAAATGTATTTGAGCTAGATTAAATATTCGAGGTATAATTATTGAAAAACTAGCTGATAAATATTAATCTTAGTTGGGGCTGATACAATATGCAAAACCAAGAATTATCTCAGACAGTTAAATATTCGTTCATAAAGATTCTTACCGCTTCAGACCTATCCTCCCGGCGCCTACCTTTAATGGAGATAAAAAGCAGTAATTCAGGACCTGTGGTTTGGCTGACTGGCTGTGTTCACGGTGACGAACTAGGCGGGGTGGTGGTTATCCAAGAAATTTTTAAAAAGCTACGAAAGTATCCTCTCTTGAAAGGTTCTATTTATTCTTTTCCTTTAATGAATCCGATCGGCCTTGAAACAGCATCCCGCCAAATTACCATAAGCAAAGAAGACCTTAATCGATCTTTTCCTGGTAACAAAAATGGATCTTTAGCTGAAAGAATAGCCGCTAAAATATTTGCCACTATCACAGAAACTAATCCAACTTTAGTTTTAGACCTCCACAATGACTGGAAACAATCTATTCCCTATACGTTGATAGATCCAGCTGAAGTAATCAAATGCCAAGAGATATATGAAAAGGTGAAAACTTTTAGTAAGATAACTGGTTTCTTAATTATTAATGATCAAAAAGAAACATATAAACCTGAACATATAGAAAGAACTCTCACAATCAACTTGATTAAAAATGGGATTCCTTCTCTTTCTCTTGAACTGGGGGAGTCTTATGTGGTCAACGAGAAAAATGTTGAATACGGAGTACGGTCTATATCGAATATTTTAGCCTATCTGGGAATGATTGAACCGATAAACGAATTTTTTGTTTATCCTTTGTCAGAAAGCGTCAGAGGAAAAATTCTCGATTACTCAAATCAACCATCCAGTTCTACCAGCGGTATTATCAGATTTATGGTTAAGCCAGGAGATATCATAAAAAAAGGTCAGCCGGTAGCTAGAATCTATAATGCTTTTGGAAAACTACGTGAAACTTTGAGAACTCTGCACGATACAATTGTCCTGGGATATTCAGATTCTTCAGTAGCTTTTCCCGGTACACCTGTGATGGCTTATGGTATCATTAAAGAATAATCAGCCAACTAAGATAAAATTGATAAGAATTTCCTATTGGTGTTCGCCACAAATCCCTCACGTTTTATCTAAAATATCACCTCCTGACATCCCTGAATGAGCTTACTACAATCAAAAACTGCCAGGTCAATGGCTACAAGAACGAGACAGTAAGCCAAAAAACAAACCAACGCTCAAGCTCTACGAGTCAGACTTCACCTGCCATCAGGACAGCCTTCTCGATGTCGATCGTCCCATAGCCTGAGGAGCGAATGAGAGATTCGTTTTCAAGCTTGATAAACTAAAAGAGTAGCGTGGCCAAGATGAATGTTGCAAAGCCAATCAGTAATATAGCCAGGCCAATTATGATTCTGCTTTGAGCTTTTGGCATGAAGAAATGTCGATATTTCGAAACATATTTGGCAAGTAAAAAGTACCAAATGATACTCCCTATTCCGCAGAAGAGAGCAAAGATAGTCGGTTGCCAAAGGCCAGGCTTTAGCCATCGATGAGCAGTCACAATGCCAGCAATGGCGAACCAGAAGGCATAGAGTGTCGGATTAGAGGTGTAGAGAAAGAAGCTTATGAAAACTGGTCTAGAGTATGCACCGGCAGGGCTTTTGAAAGGCCGTGTGCTTTGGAGTGATTCCCTTTTTATCAAGAGCCTGATGCTGATAACAATCAGAATTCCCGCTCCGATTAATTTTAATGGAGATTCCAATTGGATTATAAACGAAGAGATTTGGGTCATTCCAGTTAGAGCGATAAAACAGAAAATGATGTCCAGAAGAGAAGATGTTAATCCAACCAAGAGTCCGTGAAGGAAGTTGTGCCTTAATGTTTGTGAGACAGCAAAAATGTTAAGCGGTCCAACGGGAATAGCTGCCAGAAACCCAACTAAAAGTCCGACAAGAAAAATCACGACCTAACCCTTTTCATTTTTTTTATTCCTTAATATCAGAGTTAAACCTCATAGTCAATTAAAAATTTTTTGATAATATTTGTTGATTTTTTCTTTTAACCTGTATAATAAATAATGATCGAATAATGGATTTTGGTTAAGATAAGGAGTAAAAACCCCATCTTTTAGACTTCGATGAGAATAACAAAAGAGGGCCTTCCTTTTATTATTCCTTCATTGGTTTTATCCATTCTCTCTCTTCTTGCGGGCTGGTGGATTTTTTTTGGCTTCTCAATAATCTTGAGTTCTGCTTTTTGCTTTTTCTTCCGCGACCCAATCCGCCGCTCTTCTCAGAATTCAGACGGGTTGCTTTCTCCTGCTGATGGCAGGATTTTGAAGATTCAAAATGTCGAATCTTGTCCAGAATTTTCCTCTCCGGTTACGGTCGTCAGCATTTTCTTGTCAATTTTTAATGTTCATATAACAAGAGCACCCATTTCTGGTCTTGTTAGGCAGCTTGAATATAAGCCAGGCAAATTCTTCAAAGCTTATAAAGAAGAGGCCGGCTTGGAAAATGAATACAACTCGATATTCCTGGAAGGGGACCAGGCTAAAATTCTGGTCAAACAGATCGTTGGCTTTGCTGCCCGCCGCATAAAATGTTTTGTGAAAAAGAGCGAGAGGGTGATAAGAGGGCAAAAGATCGGCCTGATGTATTTTGGCTCGAGGGTTGATCTTTATCTTCCACAAGATATTCAAATAAAAGTAACATTGAACCAAAAAGTTAAAGCAGGAATAACAGAAATCGCAGAGGTGTATGATGCAAACAATCCACAGACGGACTGAACTTTATCTTTTGCCAAATCTCCTGACAGTGGTGAATGTTTTTTTTGGATATCTGAGTATCCTATCCACATTTCATGGAAAATACAAATGGGCAGCTTTCTGGATTTTTATAGCCGCTCTGATGGATGCCTTTGATGGGATTGTGGCTCGATTAACAAAAACAACCACAGAGGTTGGCATTCAACTTGACTCTCTTGCGGATGTTATTTCGTTTGGATCTGCAACTTCTTTCCTCATTTATTTCTGGGGATTCCTCTGGATCCGTCCCGCAAGCTTTGGCATCTTTTTTAGCTTCGTATTCCTTGCAGGAGGAATGCTCCGCTTAGCGCGCTATAACGTTCTTCAAAAATTCAAGCCGGATAGGAAGCACTACGTTGGATTAACCGTTCCTTCAGCTTCATTATTCCTTGCGGCCATCGTCTTCTTTAAACCTCAACCTCTAAATGTGAAGCTCCATTCTTTCTTTATTGCCTTCTTAATTATCCTTTTGGCTGGGTGTATGGTCAGCCGTATAAAATACCGAAATTTTTTATATTTCAATCTTCAGAAGAGAATTGCCCTCAGAACAGCATTTATCTACGTCATTATCTTTGCCAGTGTGGTCTTGTTTCCAAAGATTTTGCTTCCGATCTATTTTTCTATAAATATTGTTTCAGGCCCAGTAGAGCATGTCTTCAGACGTCTAAAGCATCAAAAGCAGAAAATAGCAGTGAAGCAGTCCGAGTGATAGAGGATATTTTCTGAACTGCCACTTTTTTCTGAAATCCATGGATTGATATTTAATTGGAAAAAACAACCAAGGAGTCAGGAATACTCGCCGCTATCCTCTAGCAGCAGCGGCCGGATCATGTATTTCCCGACCTGGTAGGCTTCTTCTAATAACAGAGAAAGATTGAAATAAAGTAACTCAGGGGGCTTTTGAATCCACGTTTTGACCAAAAGAAAGAAGTGCATCGACAATCTCCTGATGGCCTAAACTCGTCCCATCCTGGGGAGAATCGATGATCCTGAAGTTAAAAAAGGGGCAGTTACCGTCATACCAGCGGAAAGTAAAAGGCCTTCCTGTCTTAGTCCTCTTTTCAGCCTCCTTTTCATTCAGCAAGTCTCCGAGTCCTCTGAGATTCACCTCTTTCTTTGGATCGACTCCAAGAATGTATCTTTTATTCCAAAAATTTGTTACGAGCAAGCCGAAGCCTTCCTGGAGGGGAGAATTCTCCCTATCTCTCCGGGCCCATTCCTTAAGAAGGAAGCTTTGTGGATTTTTAATGACAAGGCCATCGACTTTCTTTTTACCGCTTCCTTGAGTTAGGGGTAAATAAAGAATGATTTTCCGAGCTTTGCTGATATCAGATAGATAGCTGAAATAATCATCTTCCGCTTTTCTCATTGCCCACCCGTATCTGTCAATTCCTGAAAAGAGCACTTTATTCTCAAGGATTTCATGTCCTTCTTCTGACTTGGAATACAAGAAATTCATAAATTTTAAGCCCTCTCTTACCCTTTCGAGGTTGCTTTCTTCCTCTCCTCTTTTTATTTCGGCAAAGAGTGAACGAAGAATGGAGTATGGAGTAGAGGTGAGGTCAATTTCCTTGGGCAAAGCAGAGGAATCGACCATCCTGGCATAATGAGCTATTTTTTCCATAGAAGGATTGATCATGCCTGTTTCTATAAGTTTTAAGGCGAGGAAAATAGAGGAGATAGAATCAAAGTCAGGAAGGCGGTGGGTTACGATTCTCAGCTTAAGGGCTTCTTCTTTTTTTTCTACCGTGCTCTCCCTGATGTGATCCAGGACAAGATTAGGATGCTTCGCGATTAAAGATGCTGTGCATTCGACTTCGGCCTCAGAATGGTGGTGGTCAATAACCCCTGGCACGGTTTTCATCCCTACATCCAGAATTAATACGCCTTTGGCTGGTCTCAAATCTTCGCCATAATTGACAAATTGATAGGTGACTTCCATTTTTTCTGTGTTCATTTTAGATGGTGACGGTTTCTATTTTTCTTTTACCATTATTCGATACCATTTGGCAAAGAATAGACCTTAAAAAGGGGACAGGCTACTTTTTTCAAATTATGCAAGTTTTGCAAGTCTGACCCCATTGTTACCCCATTGTTACACTTTTTCCCTCTTGACAACGGAATCTTTCTATTATATTTTTTTAAGAGGCAATACGGAAAAAGCTGAAATTAGTGGTTTTATGGGTGGAGGGATACCCGTTTTTCAATAAGAGGTAGAGTAGCAGTTTCTTTTTAAGCGGTTATATTTAGCTGATAATTTCTCCTCGATGGCGATGAGCGATCTAACCTTCTCAGATGAGGGAATAAAATTAGTATTCACCTTAAAAAATCCTCTTTACTGATGATTGACAGTAGGCGAATCCTTTGCAATCATAAAAGGACGTTATGATTATCTTACAGAACTAAAAAAGAACATATTCAGCCCATAGTCTGGAAAAATGAAAAATATAGGTAAATACAAAATTACCAGTGTACTCGGAAAGGGAGCCATGGGGATTGTCTATAGAGCTCTTGATCCCGATATAAATCGAGAGGTGGCAGTCAAGACTATACGTTTCGATTTGGTCTCTGAGGAAGGTGATAGAGAAGAAATGATGGAAAGGTTCATGAGGGAGGCTCAGGCTGCAGGTAAGCTAACACACTCAAATATTATTACTATCTATGATGTCGGCAGAGAGAAAGACATGACATATATTGTTATGCAATTGATTGAAGGGAAGAGTCTCCAAAAGGTGATTAGTTCCGGTGAAAAAATTTCTACTCAAGAAGTAATCCAGCTCATGGATCAGTTATGCAAAGCTTTAGATTATGCTCACGATAATGGAATCATCCATCGAGATATTAAGCCCGCCAATATTTTATTGGATAAAAAGGGAAAACCTTATATTGTTGACTTTGGTGTGGCTCGACTTGAGACATCAACCTTGACTGAAGCGGGGACAACGCTGGGTACACCGAGTTATATGTCCCCAGAACAGGTTATGGGAAAAAAGGTAGATAGGCGTTCAGATATATTCTCATTGGGAGGTATCCTGTATGAACTTCTAACGGGAAAAAGGGCTTTTCAAGCTCAAAGTATCACCACAGTAATTTATAAGATTATCAATGAAGAGCCAGTTGCTCTGACTGAAGTAAAAAAAGGTCTACCAGTTGGCTTTGAACAGATAGTCTGTAGGGCTTTAGCTAAGGATCCAAACTGTCGTTACCAAACCTGTGCTGAGCTTGCTGCAGATTTGCACAATTTTGACCAGCTCTCGGATAAGACAATACCCGTTACCATGATTAAAGAGGAACTTCCAACTTTAATGATGAAAAAAAAGCGGAAACTGTGGCCAGCTATAGCCGTTTCTGCTGCTGTGATCCTCTTGGCCGCTGCAGGAGGGGGCTACTTTTCCTACCGAAAGACAGGAGAAATACCTTTTCTCTCAGGTATATTCAAAGGAATGAAAGCAGAAGAACCTCCGTTATCCCCGCCGCCAGAGGCTGCCGTTCCTGGTAGCGTAGAGGATAAATTGAACAGGGCCAAGGAAAGTTTTGATAAGGAGGACTATGCTGAGACAGCCAGGCTGGCGGAAGAGGTCCTTGCCGAAGATGCAGAAAACGTAAAAGCCCAGGAATATTTAAGTGAAGCAAAAAGTAAAATGGGTAAAGCTCTCGTCGCTCAAACTCCGGGAACGGAAGAAATAAAGACAGAGACGCCTTCCTTACCTCAAGATAAAAAACCGGAAGTTACTGAAACCGAAAAAAAGATAGATGCAGAAGAACCTCCACAGCCTCTCCAGACAAGAGCTATCATTCCTGGCAGCACAGAGGATAAGTTGAACAGGGCTGACGAAAGTTTTGAAAAAGGCGATTATGACGAGACCATCAGGCTGGCAGAAGAGGTTATTGCCAAATACCCCAAAAACCAAACAGCTCAAGACTATATAACTAAAGCAAAGAATGAAATTATGATCGTCCAAATCCTGGAGACTGGGATCAGCAGTTATAATAACAGAGATTATAGGCAATGTTTGCAGGAAATGGAAAAAATCTTAGAATTGAATAAAGATCACAAAGAAGCAAAAAAGTATTTGAATTGGGCGGATAATGCCATTTATGAAGCTAATTCCACCATAGAAATCAGACAAATAATAGAAAGCGTGGCGAAAGCCGAGGAGGAAAAAGACCTCCCAGTAATTCTCTATTATATCGGTTCTCCAGATCTTCTGAGTACAAAAAGATCGGATACAATGGACATATTTAATTATTATGATGATATAATGTCTATTGTTGGCGAGGCGAGTATTTCGATTAAATTTAAAGATAGAAGTCATACTGAAGCAAAGTTTTCTAATTTCTCGACTGCTGTCAATAAACAAACTGGTCAGAGGACGAAGGTTTTTGAGGGAGAGGTAATCTGGACCATGGAAAAGCAAGGAAATGTCTGGAAAATAATAAAAGAAGATAAGAAATAAAGATAATAAATTGATTGAGTGATTAAGAAAAAACTTATGGTTTAGGAGAGGAAAATGGAATCGAAGAAACTTTACCGGGGGATAATATTAACAAGCATTTTTCTTCTTTTTTTCCTTCTCGTCACTCTTGAGGCAGCTCCAGTTAAGATAAAAGTTGTTCTTGATAATGCCAGTGTGAAAGAAACGCGGGCAATAGGAGGAAAGACTCTCATCCAAGTTCCTTTGAATACAATTTTGGATGCAGAAAGTAAACAGGGGGATTGGTACAGGGTTTCTTGGCAAGGAGTCTCTGGCTATATTCATGCCATGAATGTTGAGGAGGTGAGTGAAAGGGAATTGGCCGGGGAAGAAGTGGGAGGTCCGGGCAGACCTGTTAAATCTCAGGCAGAAATTGCAGCCGAAATTGAGCTCAGGATGGAAGGAGGCCGGAATCTGATAAGACTGGAGAAAGATTTTGAAAAAGCCATAAGCACCCTGAAGCCTCTGATTGCCGAGGTTTTTAACG
>CAYUXD010000033.1:0-12765 GCA_964448655.1 uncultured Eubacteriales bacterium | reverse complement strand
AAAATTAAATATGCCCTGGGTTTCAATTTTCTTCTTGGAAAGATATTCATTTATTAGGAATCTTAATTCAGATTTCAACCATTTGCTGATTGGTATTTCAAACCCCCACTTTGGTTTGTTGAGCAAGAGTGGGGGTAAAATATTCTTAAAAGTTTCAAGGAGAATGTATTTCCCTTTTTTCCCTTTCAGTTTTAGGTTCCCACGTATCTGAAAAACATATTCAACTAGCCTATGGTCAAGAAACGGCACTCTAACTTCTAAAGAATTCCTCATACTCATCAAATCAACTTTGGAAAGCATATCATTTGGAAGTGAAATTTTCAGGTCCATATAAAGCATCCTGTTAATATTATCGCTATCATAAGAGCTTAATCTTTTTAGTAACATCTCTTTCCCTAAATCGGGATTAATTTTATCAGATTCAATTTTTTTCTTATTTATGATTTTCTCTCGTAATTCCTTGGAAAATATTTCGTTCCAAGCAAAAAGTCTGTCTTCAAATCTATCTTTTGCACCTGTAACAAATTTTTTTATTCTTCTGATATGTTCTAATAAATATTTGTCCCTCGAATCGGGTATAGATGTCAGCAGCGGCTCAATGAATTTATTTCTTATAACGCGGGGAAATAATTTGTATCGCGAATACCAGTATTCTCCAGAATACATTCTGTAGCCTGCAAACAATTCATCGCCTCCATCTCCTGATAAGGCTACTTTAACGTGCTTTTTTGTTTCTCTAGAAACTATATATTGTGGAATCGCCGAGGAATCGGCAAAAGGCTCGTCAAGGCAGGTCAAAACTTCCGGTATGGTATCCAAAACATCTTTAGCGCTCAATATTATTTCATGATGATGAGTATCGTTTAATTTTGCCACTTCACGGGCGTATTCTGTCTCATCAAATAAAGGAATGTCCTTATATCCTATGGAATAAGTATTAATCGGTGAGGTAGAAACTCTGGACATTAGTCCTACTATTATGCTTGAATCTATGCCTCCACTTAAAAAGGCACCAAGCGGGACATCGGCAATTAATCTGATTCTTACAGAATCTTCCAATAAATCATATAAGTTCTTTTTGTATGTTCCGATATTTTTTTCTTTGTTTTCGTAAGATTCAGTGCCTTTTTCAATATCCCAGTATTGTTTTATTTCTAAGCCTTCTTTTCTGACCAGGATATAGCAGCCAGGGTCCAATTTTTTTATCTTTTTGAAGATAGTGTACGGGGCAGGAATATAATTGAGGGTTAGATATAAATTCAAAGCATTCCAGTCTATCTTTTTTGATACTTCAGGGTTACATAAGATGCTTTTAATTTCCGAAGCGAACGACAATGATTTCCCGTCCCAGGAATAAAATAAAGGTTTAATTCCAGGTCGATCCCGACAGAGAAATAATGTTTGATTTTTACTGTCCCATAAGGCAAAAGCAAACATGCCATTTAGTTTTTTTATACATTCAATTCCTTCTTTTTCATACAGATGGATTATAACTTCACAATCAGTTTGAGAAGTAAAATGGTGCCCGTTCTGTTCCAATTCTTTCTTTAGGTTTTTAAAATTATAAATTTCTCCGTTAAACACCATCTGTATAGATCCATCCTCGTTTGACATAGGCTGCCTTCCAGCTTCTGAAAGGTCAATAATACTCAGCCTTTTATGTCCCAATCCCACTGAAGCCATCGCTCGGCTAGCTCCTGGAGAGGGGTTATTGATATATATTCCTTCATCATCCGGACCCCGGTGAGTAAGTACAGAATTCATTCGAGTAATTAATTCTCTGCGGATTTCCTTCCCTTCAATATTTATCTTCCCGCAAATCCCGCACATTATCTATTTTTCCTTTATTAATTGAGCAAATAGTGTTTCAGTTTCATCAATATTTCTTTCCCATGAATAATTTTTTTCTGCAAACATCCTGCATTGCCGAGATATTTTATTATATTCCTCAGGCTTTTCTTTATAATGGTTGTATTTTTTAAGAATAAGGTCTGATATTGATTCAGGGCTTGTGTCTTTGAATAAGAAAGCAGGATTAAATTTATTTAATATTTCTTTTGTCCCTCCCACAGGGGTTCCTAACACAGGTGTTCCACAGGCCATGGCTTCCACATTTATTAAGCCAAATCCTTCCAGGGCAATGGTCGGCAAAATAAACAGGTCTGCCATCTGATAATAGAGGGGAAGACTTTCTTCAGACACAAAGCCATGGAGCTTGACAAAGTTCTCTAGGTTGAGTTCTTCGATCAATTCTTGCAATTTTTTCCTTAATATACCTTCGCCCCCTATAACGAGATAGATATTATTAATCCTGTCCTGAATAAGAGCCATCGCTTTAACAAGGTTTTCAAGCCCCATCCTTGAGACAAGGTTTCGAACGGTAAGAAGGACAAACTTATCTTCTGGAATATCCAGTCTCTTTCTTGTCTTCATTTTATTCAATGCTGGTCTAAAACGATCCAAATCCACACCTCCTGGAATGATAGTTACCTTTTCATTCGGGATGGAGTGAATATTTATCAACTTATCTTTCGTGAATTGACTCAGGACCACTAACTTCTCACACTTAGAAAGGCTAAATTTTTCAATGAATTTTCTCCAAAAAATATTTAAACAGAATATCGGGGCTTTGAGAAAGCTTCTTCTTAGAATGCGAGTTTTATATTCTTCAAAGGACAAGGAATGACAGGTATAAATCTTTTTTATTTTTTGAGTATCCCTTAATAAATTAATGGCGAAAGCTGAGAAAGGCTGATGAAAATTAATAAGATCGATGGAGATTTTTTTTGAGATCTGTTTGAATAATTTTTGGCAGTTGAGAATAGTAGTAACTATGAATGTAAGACTATTTTTCTCATTTATGTCGTATCTCCACTCATGAACATTTCTAATCTTTTCATAGGAAGAAGAGTGAAAGGGGAGCTTTCGGGTAATTATGTGAACCTCATGTCCCTTCTCTGACAAACGTGTTGTCTGTTCAAGAAGGACTCTTTCAGCCCCTCCCAAAACCTTTGAGATGGATACATCGGTTGCAAAAAGGATATTCAAATTTTCTTTACCTTTCTAGAGGTCGCCTATCCGGTCTTAATGATTCTAGAATACTAAATGTATGTTTGGTTATTGTTGAAGGCAATTTAATAGAAAAATATTAAATAGCAATCCACCTACATGGGATCAATACCTGGAACTAAGTCCATGAGTAGTTTTGGGAGTATGGTCGGGAAAAAGATTCCACCGACTGCGTTTATGAGGAGCCAAAATAATACAAACTTTAGCCTTAACGAAGAACTGCGAACAAATGCTGTTAAGCCCACACAGCCAACAATAATTAATAAAGGCTCAATTTCGAGACGATAACGGACATCACCTAGATATACCAAAGCAGTTAAGATATTTACTGACAGAAATAGAGCTGACATTAGCACAAATTTGCCTCTTGACCGAATTAGAAATCCGAAAATAATAAAAGGAGCTAAAAATACATACATCCAATTATACTTTGATATTGTAACCAAAGTTTCACCTTTCTTGATTTTATACGCCAAGAATGGATCAAAATGATACTTCATTTTTCTTAAAAAAATACTTTGACGATGAATTAAGTTATCTTTCAGAAACTTAATTCCCTGCCGGTTAAGCAATTGGCCTTGTTCGTAGCCATCTCCCTGAGCACGAATCTTATCGTAGAAGGGGTCCCCTTGGCGTAGCTTGTTAGTAAAGGTGTTAGCATTACCCACATATAAATTTACGCCAGAATTAGTGCTAACAAGCACTAATTTATTCAAAACTAAGTAGTTACGAACAGTCCATGGTAAACTAGCTGTCGAGAAACCTAACATCAGCAAAAATGATGCTTTAAAGAAGTTCTTCTTAAATCGATATTGATACAGGATAATTAATATAAGAATGCCAGGTACAGCAAGTCCATTTGGCTTGACCAAAGCGCTAAAGCCAAAAACCAAACCACAAAAGTAATAACTTTGTTTTATTTTCTCTCCTCTAAAAAATAAAAGTAGTCCTGCTACTAGTAAGAGTTGATAGGTGGGATCGCTTAGCAAATTTACAAAGCCCATTTGAGGGTGAAGAAAGGCCGGGTAGACTACGCAGAAAATAGCCGCAAGTAAGCCGATGCCAGCGTTGAAAATACTCCTGCCTAACAAATATACACCTGGGCATAATAGTGCAGAAACAAAAGCCTGGTATAAACGCAATGGAAGTGTATGCAGGCCAAAAAGTTTATAAATTATCGCTATTATCATCGGCCACCCTGGTGGCCAGTAGGCATAGGGTAAATTTGTCTTAGGATCCATAAAACCTTTTCCTGCCGCTAAGTCTGAACCCAATTTTAAGTATGATAAGGAGTCGCCAGGGCTGATTATTTCATAATTAAGATTTAAAATTATAAGCCTTATGCTGATAGCGCCCATCAGTAAAGCAAGCAACACTAAACCATTATGTTGAGAAAGGGTATTCTGGAATTTATCCCACGAGTGGATTAACAACGAGTAGAGATTGTATTTATTTTTAAATCTCATTTCACTACCAGATACTTTTTTATCCTGAATTTGTTATCCTTGAAATTTTTTAGTTGAAAACAACTCATACTGCAAAGCCATAATGAGATAAAGAGTCATTCGATCTCGGGAAAATCAATGCTACGCATGCTTACGGCACAAGATACCCAGGTTAATTGATAATAAAAATCGAAACGGCATCCTGTTCGACAGAGGATCCAAGGCGATAATTAAGCCTGTTATGAAATGATGCTGGTCAAAGAATGGACCACCGAATATCATTGGCCCGCGCACTTTACGGATCACTTCCAGGCCTGCCTTTTCTAACCAGGCTCGCCACACTCTATATGGGTAAACAGAAACGTGACCAAATCCGACTTCGGCCCTGAGTGGAGGTGCTGATATCTCGTCTTGCCCTTTCCAGAATGTCCTCTTTAGTGCGCCATGTGTCATCTTGTCGATGGCAAATCCCAGTCGCTCAACCAAATTGTTTGGATTTGGCGTAGTGAAAAAGGCATAAGCGCCGGGTTTCAGGACTCGCGCAATTTCTGTAATTGCAAGATAAGGTTCGGGCAAATGTTCTAACACCTCAGAACACAACAGCATGTCCATACTGGCATCATCGAGAGGCAAGTGTAATAAGTCTCCTACGAGGAAATTTATAGCCCTCTTCTTCCATTCATCGACTCTAAAGCGACTGCGACGTACCCCTGTGAGGACCTCTCTGATATTCAAATCAAGCCCAAACCACTGCACTCCCTGTATGTCAGAACAAACATCAAAAACCTCAAAGAGATTTTCACCAGAGCCGCAGCCCAGATCAATCACCCGTCGCGACTTATGGGGTATGTTCAGCAGAACTCTGCGTGTTGTCTTACCAAGCATAATCCGTCTGCACTTCCATTTGTAAAAAATGTGCGACCAGGAACGTCCAAAATAGCTTTCCTTCATTAACCATTTTTTGCGATCTTTATCAGACATTGTTTCCCTGATTAATATGAGATTTCCTAGTGTTAGTTATCCAGAAAAAGAGGGAACCCGCCCCATAAAATATTTGAGATATTAGCCAGACCCAGTGCCCTGTTGCCAGCGCGCTCAAAAGACGTAGCGGATAGCGCAGGATTCGCTGCCATAACGGTATCCTCAACACAAACGCACCATGCTTACTTGGTGTTTCGATCACCCATTGGGGATAGTAGCGGTTGGCGTAGGCTGCCTGTCGTCCGTTACGGAAAAACTGTTTGAGCAGCTTGCGCCAACCATCTGGAGGAAGGTGATGATAGATTACGCTAGGTACTAATACTATACGAAAACCTGCATCGCGGAAGGCTTGACGAAGATACGGGTCAAGACCCCTAGGAATTAGCTCATTCTCGCCGCCAATTGATTTGAATTCAGCGGTGCGCATAATCATGCACGGATGCTCTGCTAAATCCGAATCAGTGATTTCTTTAACAGGTGTCCATGAACGCCTAGGAATCTCTTTCATGACACAACGCACAAAAGGATTTGCATCAGAGGGAATAGTGTTATTCCCCCCAGCTATCCCGATCTTCGGGTGCGCCTCCATTACAGCTGCCAATTTACTGAAGGTCTCTGGATCGGGCAGCGAAGTATCATCATCCAGGATTAATAGATATATGCCCTGAGCAAGCGCCGCTCCGATGTTGATGGCCCGTCCTTGTCGGGAATCGCCCCTCACAACTATAAGCTCGAATCCTGATAAATCTTGGCCTCCAATCTGGGAGAGCAATTTCAATAAGTAGCCACCCCGGAGAGCATCGGAAGTAGGGATAACCACCGATAAGTTTATATCACCGTTGTCAGATGAGTGTCGCCAAACCTTTCCGGATGAAGCTTCTTTATGGGGATAGCGTACAAATGGTCGTTTAACACTAGCAGCTGGCTGCCAGACGGCTGATTTAAAACTGACCTCAAGATCTTGCAATCTTTTATTCTCTTCCATCAGGACGTTGGCGTTTCACGGCTGTTAAAGCATAGCCAGAGGCTGCATGCCATGCCATTGGATTCCGCTCCAACAGAATATCCAGCCATGACAGGGGCACAGCCAACCATCCGAAAATCCTCAAACCTATTTTGTAAAGAACATTGGAATTCAAGCTAAATAACATGGCCATAGTCTCTTGGAACTGCCAGGCAAACGCTGAGGCAGGGCCAGCCACAACGTGAAACTCGATTACGTCAAAAGTACGCATTAATTGCCGTATTCCATCCGGTGTCCAACGGTAAAAATCTGTTGGCGAGGCGTGCACCGTCTGCATGAAAGGTATCTCCAAGAATACTCTTCCCCTAAATTTAAGTACTCTGTAGATTTCCTCCACAGCCTCATGGGGATCGGAAACATGCTCTAGCACTCCAGTACACACTACGGTTTCCACAATCTCATCTTTGATTGGAAGGTGTAACAAATCTCCCTGAATGTCTACCTCTTCACCGATTAAAAGGTCCAGATTTAGCATCTCTGTATCGAGACGCCGGCTTCCTGAACCAATATTTAGCCGCAGCCCACGGGGCGACCTTGCCTTCTCCTTGTTTAAGAATTGGAATGCCCGATTTCGGCTCTTCTTGGATTGCCAGGTGGGATGGGGTGGTGCCAGCAACTTACTGAACTGAGAAAACTTGAAATGCCCCATTTTATGCCTCTATTTTCTCTTGATACAAACTGAATAATTCCAAAGGAAAATCTTGCCTCACTTGTTTATTTCTGAGATGAAATACCTCAGTTTACCTGAAGGTTCTCTTTCAATACTGGGAACCATTTTAAAATGTATTTTAATGCTTTTTCCCAATTGCTTTTGCATCAGCTCCTTGAAAAGTTGCTCTGCTTTTTCTACTTGCCCAGTGCCTGGACCTACCTCGACCTCAAACAGATCTATGGCTTTCTGTGTGACTCTAAATTGTAAAATTGAAGAAGGATAAGCCTTCGTCGCAGCAAGGTTAATATAATCGAAAATCTCCGATGAATATTTTCTACCATTGGACAGGTAAATAGATTCACTTTCTTTGACCACGGACACCTTCATCAGCGGTAATCCCCGTCCACAGAAGCAAGTTCCTGATAGAGGAGCACCCATGTCTCCGACTCGGTATCGGATCAATGGCATATAATCATTTACTAGATGGGTAATGAAAATCTCACCTGTCTCTCCAGGAGATACGGGTTTTCCTTCATGGTTAAGAAATTCGATGAATGTAAGCTCGCTGGATATATGCCAGCTTCCATGAGGGCATTCATAAACGAACCCACCTGTTTCAGAACATCCGTATTCATTGGCGGTCTTACAACCAAATACTTCCTCTATAAGAGACCTCTGGTGTAGTGTGCAGGACTCAGCAGTAATCATTACAACCTTGATTCCCGTTTTTCTGGCATCCTTGTTGTTTTCCTTTAAATAAACAGCTAGAGGAAATATGGATGATGGATAACAATAGATTATAGAAGGCTTGAACCTGGATATTTTTTCCCATATACGTGATAGAGATTCTTCTTCAAGATCAAATGCCGAAAATAAAAGGGTATTCATCAAATAGCTTTTTACTTTTTGGCTCAGTCGGTCTCTATATCCGGTGTAGGGTCTTCCCCAAATGGCAACGTGCGGTGAACCTGGTTTAACACCCCACCAGTCCTTGGCTCTCCAGCGGGCGGCTTCAGAGTAGCTTTCATGCTTACTGCTGAAATAAACGATCAGGCTCTGTCCTGTTGAGCCGCTAGTCGAGCCCTTTGTTACCCTTCCCTTGTAACTAGGATTCAAGAATTCTGATAGATGGTCTCTTACGTTTTCTTTTTCGATTTTAGGAATATTCAAGAAATCTTTATACAAGAACTCCTTATTATTAAAATCCCAGCCTATGCGAGTGTAAGCCTCTTTGTAATAGGGAACTTCCTGAGCTGCCTTATTGACAATTCGTCTAACCAATTGCCACTGTTTAGAAAGAATCTCATCCTGACTCTTCCATTGTGATTGAGACAGTTCTTTAAGTGCACGTGCAGCATACTCCGCTTTCAATTTCTGTACGATTGGCCAGTAAATAAGGCGAGTAAAGGTGGCGTGCAAATTCATGAAGTCAGAGTTTCTTGATAAAGGCTAATGTAATCAGCGGCGGCATTTCGCCAGGAATATTTTTTTATCTGGCGATATCCCGATTCGATGAGTGTTCGACGGTATTCGTTATCATATACTATCCTGCTTAAGCCCTGGGCGATGTCATTCACACTCAGAGGATTCACCAAACAGGCAGCTTCCCCAGTGACCTCTGGTATGGATGAGCTCTTTCCAGCGAGAACAGGTACCCCGAGTGACATGGCCTCCAATGGAGGAAAACCAAACCCTTCATATAATGAAGGATAGCACAGAGCCAAAGCCTTCTGGGTTAATCCCCATAAAATATCCTTTTCTACAAATCCAACCAGGTGAATATTGTCGAAGAGGCCTAATTCCCTGGCTCTTCTGGCTTGGTCACTTCTGTGCCATTTTTCAGGAGAAACTCCCGCAATGACTAAGTCTGGAAAATCATGAATTTCTTGTCGGCATTGCGCGATAGCTTCAATCAGTCCCCCAAGATTTTTTCTGGGATCTTGTACTCCGGTAGAAATTAGATAGGTCTGAGGTAAATTGTTTTCCTCAACGAACTTATTTACACACTCTTTTTGGAAATCCTTCCCTGGCTCGTATGGACTAAAACCATTATGTATCACTCTTACACGACTTTCTGAAATTGGGAAATAAGTCAAAAGTTCCTGCCGTGTGAATTCTGAGACGGTGGCTATCAGATCCACACGATTCAGGGAAATTGTCATTTGACGACGGTAGCTTTCCACTTCATGATGTTTATAAAGTTCAGGAAAAGCCAAATATCGGCAGTCATGAACGGTCAAGACTGTTTTGATATTCCTTGTCGGTGGGATTTGTATATGAAGAGAGTGGAAAACATCCGTTCCTTTTAAATAATGGTCAATTGGTGGCCAATTAGACCTCCACCACCAGTCTATCAATTTTCGAGGTAATCGGAGAAAGTGATTAATAGTGCCTGGATAAGAAATGTTTTTTGCGTTCTTACTGGCTCGAAAATAGTTCATGAATAGGGTAAAAGGGTCATTCTCGGCAACAAGCGGCAGATTAAGGAGTAAATTGTGAGCAACTTCAGACAATCCGCTATACGGGTTAATAACCAGGCAGCTCGTATCTATGACAATTTTCATTACCTTTACCCTTTCCAGGGGCCCCTCGCTTGAATATCAGCAAAAACATTTAGTAGCTTGGCAGCAGCCTTCTCCCATGTGTGCGAAGCAGCATGCTTCATTCCTCTTGTGATCAAATTATTTCTCAACGATTGATCACTGAGAACTATTTCCATTTCATGGGCCAGTTTTTCCGGGTTATCAGGATCAACCAGGATAGCTGCGTTCCCAACTGTCTCGGGTAAGGAGGAGCAATTTGAAGTAATAACCGGTGTTCCACAGGCCATGGCCTCCAATGGCGGAGATGTCCATCCTTCGTAAAAAGAAGGAAACACAAAAAGGTCAGCTCCGTTGTAAAGATCTATCAGATTATTTCCGTCCTGATCCACGTAGCCAAGAAAATGAACTCGGCCCGTCATATTATACTCAGCCACAAACCGGTGGGCGACATTCCACGCGCTGTCAGGAGGTCCGGCTAGCACGAAATGGTGAGATGTTTTAGCGGACAGGATTTTGTAAGCGGAGAGGATTCCCATTATATTCTTATGTATTCCTATAGCGCCCACATACAGAATATAAGGCTGATCCAAATTATACGTATTAATTAAACGGCTCCGGACTTCTTGCTGATTTTCTTGCTTTCGGAATCGCTTATTCACTCCATGTGTAACAACGTATATTCTTTCCGGGGCTAATCCCACATGGTTGATGAGTTCACTTTTTGTGGTTTCAGAAACGGCAATCAGATAGTCGGCATGCTTTAAAATAAATGAAAGGCCTTTATTAAGAGATTTAATAATCTTGGATGATATTTTTTCAGGGATTACTCTGTAGGCCAAACCATGTATAGTTGCAAGTACTGAAGAATTTTTTGCTGGTGGAAAGTAAAATTCATTTGTATATAATAGGTCGCATCCGGGTGCAATCATTTCAAGATAGGGCCAGGAGAGTCTTCTCCAGGCTGGAATCAGTAATCTATAAGGAATAGGGATTACTTTTTCCGTTGCATGATTTTCTAAAGGTCCAAGGTGCTTTTGAGTCTGGCTTTTATAATCGAAGTAAAGGAGGTTGAACTCCATATTCTTATATTTGAGCAGTTCGCTGACCATAAAAGCCGTACAGTGACTGACAGCCCGAGAGCCGTGCGCCAGGGAGCTCATGTCAACAGCGATCTTCTTCATGTGGCTTGCTCATTTTGGTGGCTGGGTCGAGTGGCCGAAGCTACCAGCTTGGCTTGAAAACTACCCGGATGTTTTTCTCCTGGTGATTCGATTGTGTAAATTAATTTTAGGATGGCATACCACAAAAAGCGTACTAATCTGTAAGCCAAATGGCGTGGAGTCCATTTTAGTGGCCATTTCTGCCGTATGAATCTTATATTAGAGAACCCAGCAAGGGATAATACTTGTTTTAGAGACAGTTCTGTAAATATGGCTTCGTGTGTAAAATCTATATACCTGCAAAAAAGACTAGTAAATCCAGACACTTGAGGGACATTTATCACCGCGTTCCCTTCCGGCCGGAGAGCTCCAAGTACCGCCCGCAAAAAATTTAATATTTCTTGTTTAGGAATATGCTCCAGAATATCATTCATAGCGATCATATGGTAGGTGGAAATATGTTCTTGAAGAAAGACAGAAGTGTCGTCAGCCACACGGATAGGGCATTTTAAGTATTTCTTGGCTTCTTTAGCTTGCTGTGAGGAAAGTTCTACTCCTTCTATAGATGTATATCCTTTTTGTTGCAGGAAAAAAAGAAATTTGCCATCCCCGCAACCTATATCCAGGATTCTGGCTTTTTTATCTGCCGGGAGACAGTCGTAATACCACTCCCCATATCCTGCGCTGGTCAGTTCATAATCCCGCCATCCATGGAGGTCTTCATAGAATGTTTCATGGTATTTTTCGAATTTTTCGTTACTTTTCCTATCAACTTTTTTATCATTCAAATTCATTTCTCCAAAGCTATGCTCTCTATTTCATTTTTTTATCATGTTTAATTACGTCCAGAATTTCTTTTGTAACAGCATTCCAGGTTAGTTTTTTTTGGACAAAATCATGAAGTATATTAGCCCTTTCTTTTCTCTCTTCAGGATGATTGTACAGCCAGAGGATCATATCCGCCAAGGCATGAGGATCCTCAGGAGGAACTAGGAATAATCCTCGGGAAATCTCGTCTGGGTAGTTTTCAATATAGGTGTTGTTAGCAATAATTGGAATTTGAAAAGCTGCGTAAGTTGCAAAACGGGTTGTGACTGGGCCCGCATCCTGAAGGCCATTTTTGGTCAAATTCATAAGTCCAACATCAATTGCCCCCATAACATCAAAGAGAATTTCAGGCTGGACATAGCCAAGTGAAGTTATCCTTTCGGTTACCTGCGTTTTTTGTGATTTCTTTTTTAAATTATCTATCTCAGGGCCAGCTCCAATCATTATCATGTATAAGTTTGGTACTTTTTTATGGCAAAGTTCCATTGCTTTCAAAATAGTGCTTAAATCATAATATCCCCATATATTTCCTAAAAATCCTAAGTAAAAACCGTTTTGAGGTAGATTTTGTTTTTTCAAAGCAATTGAACGAACTGTTTTTTTTGCTGTAGGAATATTTGTCCCATTCAATATCATATGAGCTTTATTTGGCTTTAAATCGTAATACTCAATTATCCAATTGTATCTCGGGAATGAAGGAATAATGAGGCCTGTTGCTTGCTTGAAATCAGAAGCCTGATGTCTTTCGACTTTAAGCATACGAGTTCTGTTTATTCCTGCCATCTCCATATATTTAAGTAAGATGGCGTTTATTTCAATGTAGAAAGGAATTCGAAATATTACGGAACACCATCGAGGGAAAGGATTTACTTCCAGCTCTCGAACATAAATTGCGTCGAATTTTTTTAACAAACATAGTGTAAAAAAGTACGCGCCGCCTAACATTTTTATCCAGAATCTTCCTAAAGTCGAAAATTGCCAGGGCCATAAATAATAAAAATGAACGCCATGAATCTTAGGGCGTACTTTTTTTGGACGGGGCACTACGGCATCTACTTTACAT
>CAYUXD010000032.1:0-13217 GCA_964448655.1 uncultured Eubacteriales bacterium | reverse complement strand
CGGTTGGTGTTTACAGCGGAAAGGTCATAGAACAGTATCATCCTTATATCCGGCCTCAAGAAAACGGCAACAAAACAGATGTCCGCTGGGTCGCTTTAACAAATGATAAGAGTACGGGACTCATTGCTGTTGGCCTGCCTTTGTTAAGCATCAGCGCTCTTCCTTTCATAGATGAAGACTTTGATCCAGGGCCGGAAAAAAGGCAGAGACACACATACCATGTAAAAAAACGTGACCTCGTCACCTTGAAGCTGGATTATAAACAGATGGGTGTGGGCGGAGATACAAGCTGGGGCGATCGCGCAAGGGCACATCCGGAATATAGATTGCCGGTAAAAGGATATTCCTACAGCTTTATTCTCCGGCCGTATGCTCGGTCAATGGGTAAGATTTCCGCCGTTGCCCGCAGAAAGATCCCTGGTATTGGTTGGAATTAAAATGAAGGACAAGAGAAGCGGAAAAATTGTTGTTGTAGCCCACTGCCTACTAAATGTTCATTCCCTGGAAGACAACCTTGCTATTTATCCCGGTCTTGAAGAAGAAGTAATAAAGCTCCTTATTGAGAAAGGTGTAAGCCTTTACCAGATCCCCTGTCCTGAGATTGAACTTTCAGGAATATTCAGGAAGGCACTCCCTAAAGAATCTTACGAACACCCAAAAATCAGGAAAATATATCGCCAACTTGCCGATAAGATCGCTGACAATCTGAAATGGTACGTCAAAAAAAATTATAAAATAAAAGCAATTATCGGAGCGGAAGGAAGCCCCTCATGCGGGATAGAACTTGTGGGGAAATGGAAAGAAAAGACAAAAGGTAAAAGGGAGTTTCCCAGAGATATTAAATTTATTCCTGGCATGGGCGTTTTTATGGAGGAATTTAAATCTTCCCTAGCTAAAATCAATGTTCATCCAGAATGGATAGGAATACCAGGAAAATCTATCCGCACCTTAAAACCCGAAGCTTTCGAAGAGACCCTTAATAAGCTTGCTGAATTATTATAACCACAGCCATACAGGTAGGCCTTACACGCAGGTCATCCGACCAGGAAAGAACTACAGAAATACAGGAAGATTCTTTTTTTCAGTAATGGAGGATTGATATGAAAAACTTGAGATCGCTGCGGCTTTTTACATTTGCACTATTGGTGTTTTTTGTCTCCTCGAGCTTAGCCTTAGATGTTGTATTTGAAGAAAGGAAGGAAGCCGACAAACAGATTTTCTCACTAAACAATGAGCAGGTTATATTTTCCATAATTCTTGACGAAGGGAAGCTTATTTCTGACAGGCTTGAGGCACAGCCAGAGTGGTTAGCCGAATACGGGACTCGGCCCTTTGCGATCGATACCGATGCTGATTTTGGTCTGAATTTGATGTGGACAGGGTGGCGGGCACCAGGGAATGTGAATAATGCAGAAAATCCGGTGATGCTCTCCAAGCATAATTTTCAACTTCTTCGTCATGAAGTCCAGGAGCTTCCCGGAAATAGCAAAGAACTGAACCTTTTTTTCAAAGGACTAAACAGCTCTTTGGAGCTGCGGATAACATATCGACTGGAGCAGGATGCATTTTATATAAAGCGAAAAATAGCAGTTCGCGATTCCAAATCAGGCTGCCACTTCCTAAGATGGGTTTGGCCTCGTCGGGGTCTTGTTCTTGGAAATGTGACTGTTCTTAAATCCGGAGGATTCGGTCAGCCACTGGCTCTACAGTACAAGCAAGGAGGTGCTTTTTTCGGACTGGAATACCCGAGTTCAGAAAATTCTCTAAAACCGCTGGAGAAAGGAAAGACAGCTCTCCATTGCGGGCAGGAATTAGGTGAGCGGATTGGAAGTTCCTGGATAGAGAGCGAATGGGTAGTGGAAGGGCTCTCCCCTAATCCGCATGTTAAGCTCTGGTTCTGGAAGTATCTGGATAGAATTCGAGTTGCACCTCTAAAGCCGTTTCTCCTTTACAACAGCTGGTATGATGTGAGGGCACCTGAGATTGTGAAAAGTCCAGCCCATGTCATGAATGAACAAAACTTACTTCGTATTATCGAATCCTTCAAGAAAGAAATGGTCGAAAAACACGGATTAAAGCTGGATACCTTTGTTCTGGACGACGGTTGGGATGTCTACAAAAGTGATTGGCTGTTGAGCAAGTCGCAATTTCCGCGAGGCCTAGCGCCGGTGAGTGATGCCCTAAAAGAAATAGGAACAAACCTTGGGATGTGGTTTGGTCCGATCGGCGGTTACTCAAACCGCGAATGGCGTGTTGAGTGGATGCGTGGCCACGGATACGAAGTTATCCCCGGCTACGAAGCAGCGGGGAATCAACTATGTTTGGCCGGGAAACGATATCACCAGCTCTTCAAGAAAAGGGTTTTGGATTTTGTCCGCAACAACGGCGTGGGCTATTACAAGTGGGACGGAATCCAATTCTCCTGCAGTGAACCTGACCACGGTCATCCTGTCGGAATATATTCCCGCCGGGCTGTCATGGAATCGGTGATTGACCTTTGCCAATCTGTGCGTGCTGAAAATCCGAACATTTTCTTGAATGTAACCTCCGGAACCTGGCTTAGCCCCTGGTGGGTAAAGTATGCCAACACGATCTGGATGCAGGGAGGGGACTACGGCTATGCCAATGTCCCGTCGATAAGCCGACGTGACGGGGCCATCACGTACCGCGATTACGTGCTCTTTGAAGATTACGGGAAGAACGATTTCTGGTTCCCGATCGCTAATCTGATGACTCACGGGATCATTAAAGGAAATCTGCAGAAATTAGGTGGAGAGGCAGAACCACTGGATAAATTTACGGACAACGCCCTCCTCTATTTTGCTCGTGGCGTCTCCATGTGGGAGCTGTACGTTTCTCCTGACTTGCTTACAGATGGCGAATGGAATGCCCTGGCAAAATCCATTCGCTGGGCAAGGGACAGATTTGAAGTTTTGCGCTCAACAGAGATGATCGGCGGAGACCCAGGAGAAAGCCTGGCCTATGGATATGTCCATTTTGCCGGAAAACGTGGAATTATTGCTGCCAGGAATCCTTCTATCGAGCCCCAAACTCTGAAGGTCTTATTATCACCTTCCATGGGTCTCGATCCAAAGGCTTCATCTTTAGTAGTGGAACGAGTGTATCCCACGCGGCGAATCTCACCCAAATTGTATAGAGCAGGCTTGAATCCAGAAATGCCGCTTCAAGGATATGAAACTGCCGTATACGAAATTTACCCTGCTGAGGAGGCCTCTGAACCTCTGCTGGCCGGAGTGACTTTTGAAGTGCTCCAGGAGAGTGAAAACAAATATGCTGTGAGGTTTTACGATGCGGAAAGAGGAGCCCGATTGTTGAATCCGGAAATGGTTCGAACGGTGAAGTACGGCGGCAAAAGTGTCAAGCCTAATAAGCTCTCAATTCCTGCTAAGTATCTTCCCGAGCCAGTTAGCCATGAATCTGTTCGACTCTCATCTCAAGAGAAACAAACGGAAATCTATATAGAGTTCGACTTCCTTAAGCCTGCAGAAGACGCCACTTTAGCTGTTTTACTTGAACCGGCCGGGGAATCAAAGGACAAGACAGAATCTGAAGTCACTGCATTTCTGGACGGGGAAAAAGTAGAGCTAAAGGTTGAACAGCAGAAGGGCCGCTGGGGCTGGTACAAGTTCAATGTTCGACCCGGCAAACATACTTCCCGCATCATAATTGCCCAGAGAGAGAAAGAAAATGAGAAGGAAAATAGAGGAACAGGTAAAGTTTCAGAAGATAACAGGGATAGTGTGGAAAAAAATGTGGAAAAAAATGGGGACAGTCCCCATTTTCCGCAGGGTAAGCAAACCTCTCGCATCATAATTACGCAGGAAGAGAAAAAAAACAGATGGACAGGCAAAGTTTCAGCCAGTGAAGATAATGGGGATAGTCCCTATTTTCCCCACGGTAAACATGCTTCTCGCATCATAATTGCGCAGGAAGAGAAAGAAAACAGATGGAGAGGAAAAGTTTCGGTGTGGCTCATCTGTTCACAGAGGCCGCAGGGGATGGATATTTCTTTCGATCTGGCGCAGAAACTTGGTAAGAAACGACCGATGCCGCCCCGCCCCTGGCCTTCTGGAGAGCTGCGAAGGACTGTCAAACTTGGGGAGCTTGAGATTCGCACTCCCTAGCCCTCTAAATAATTGTATGTGTTTGATTCTTCCGTAGGGGCTTGATTCCTCAAACTCACACTTTTGGAGAAAACGGAAATTTAAGTTTACCCTAGGGGACTGATTTATCAATAAAGAAAATAGGGATAGCACCCATTTTCCATTTGTTTCTCTATGTAGGGGCTTGATTTATCAAGCCCACCTTTTGGATGAAATGGAATCTTATATTTATCGTAGGGGCTTGATTTATCAAGCCCACCTTTTTTGTTTATATAATCAAATTGATCAACTAGCAGTTTTTACTGCTTTTATCAATTCCTCTATTTTTGCCGAAGCTAATTGACCAAGACGGCGACAAACCTTAGAGCTCGTATCTTCCTTCCTGATTTCAGCGCAATGCAAGGGTGCCATGGAAGTCCACCACTTCCAGTATTCCTTAACCTTCTGCTTGCAATGTTCCTTCCCTTCCGCTCTCTCCTTTTTCAACATACCGGCTGAGAGACCGATCGCCATAACTCCAGAGGTAAGAAACCCACAAAGGTCCTTGTGATACAATCCTCCTCCAAACCCGCTGGCCAGCCAGACCAGTTCTTCTGGTTTTCCCAGAAACCTCAAAGAGACCATCAACAGGGACTCAGCACAGCTATAATCCCTGCCAAAATAATTCTTCAAATCCTTAGCCATTATTGATTTTTCCACAATCTTTAGCTCTTCGGGCGACAGCTCCTCCTTGAGTTCTTGAGTCGCCTGAGCAGATTGCAATGAGAGTGGAGACATACCAAACAACCGCGCTCCCAGCACTAGGAATGATGCAGAAGCGATGAATTCTCTCCTCGGCATTACCAAAACCTCAGATTTTTTCATGATCCCTCCCAAATTACTGGATTATGCACCTTCTTTTCTTCTAATTTATTTTATTGGCTCCACCGGAGGCTTTACCAAAGGAAATGGGGACAGTCCCCATTATTCCCCAAAATGTTTGTTTCTCATTTATTTCTTGGGTTTCACCGGAGGCTTTAACTCTGGAGGCAAAGGAGATTTATACTCCTAGCCTTTTCTCTTTTCTGTCCACTCCGCTCTCATCTTCTTTATAATTTCAGGATGATTGAGAAAATCAAGGCCTGATGCAGCCATGACTTTAGCAGCCGTTATCATGCTTTTATGGCCGATGGACGTTCCTCCACAGGCCACTTCAGCCCAGTGATGCCAAGGGGCTCCCACAGGCGCCATAGCGGTTCCCAGAGAAGTCGTCGGAGTAAGCCAGCTCACCTCGGCCACATCCGTAGAGCCACCTCCCCAGCTTCTCTGAGGAAGTTTGAATGGCTCTACATCTATTTTCAAGCCTTTTTCTTCAATTCCTAAATTCTTTTGAATCTCCTTGGCATAGGTCTGTTCTTGTTCATTAAACTGCGGCGGGCCAACAAGCAATAAGTTGCCGTAAACGACTTCATTGCCTGCGCGGTTCGGCAGCATCTCATGAGCTCCACTTATGAAGTTTATTTTATAGGACGTCTCAGTCATCATTGCCGCCCCTTCTACTATTTTCAGGACTCGTTCGTAATCTTTTTCAACGCTTTCCCTATCGATATCCCGCACATAATACCAGGCCAGGGCATAGTCAGGGACAACATTGGGAGCGCCTCCTCCGTTGAGGATAACATAGTGAATCCTGGCCGTTGGCTTGAGATGTTCCCGGAGATAATTCAATCCCACGTTGGTTAGCTCTATAGCATCCAGCGCACTTCGGGCATGCCAGGGACCTCCAGCAGCGTGGGCTGTTGTTCCAAAAAATTCAACCTTGAACGAATTCAGGGCATTGCTCGAATCCAAGGATACGTCGTTTTCCGAACTTGGATGCCATTGTATACAGCAGGAAAGCCCATCGAACACCCCATCGCGAGCCATGAAAACTTTGCCTACAACTGTTTCCTCGGCTGGACAGCCAAAAAGCTTAATTGTTCCTGAGATTTTTCCTCTCTCCATGACTTGTTTCATGGCTACAGCCGCGGCCGTGCTGGCTGTTCCGAAAATATTATGGCCGCACCCATGACCAGGCTCTCCTTCTTTAACAGGCTTTTTGTAAGGGACTGCCTGCTGAGAAAGACCGGGAAGGGCATCATACTCAGCGAGGATTCCGATAACAGGTTCTCCTGAACCATAAACAGCCACAAAAGCAGTGGGCATATCAGCCACACCACGAGTTACAGCAAATCCCATCTTCTCCAAATAAGAGGCTAAAAGCTCTGAAGATTCATACTCCTCCATGGCAACTTCTGCAAAACTCCATATCTTATCATTGATTTCGGCAAGCTCCTCCATGTTTGAATCAAGCCAGGAAAAAGCTTCTTCTTTCAGAGTTGTAAGTTTAGCAGGTTTAACCTTTATCAAAAAAGGGTCTTCCTTCTCTTTTTGGGAAAACAAATTAAAAGAAAACAGGAAGAATAAACTCAAAACCAAAGTAAAGCATTTTTTCATGTCAACCTCCTTATTCTTCGAAATATGTAATCTTGATTTAAATAAAATCCCGGGATTCTAAAAACATCCAGACAAATATTAAAATCGGAATTGCAAATCAAAGTCAAGGAGAAAAAATTTCTTTAAAAATATTTATCCATCATGCGGTACTGGATGGCCTCAGAAACATGGACGGGGCTGATGCTCTCTTCACAGCTTAGGTCAGCGATTGTGAGTGCAACCTTCAAAACCCGAGTATATGCCCTGGCGCTGAATCCGAAGCGGTTCACAGCCATTTCCAGAAGTTCCTTCCCCTGATCATCCACCTGGCAGTACTTTTTCACTTCTCTGGTTCCCATTTGAGAATTGCAGTAGATTTTTTTCCCTTTGAATCTATGAAGCTGCCTTTCTCTGGCTTCAATTACCCTCTTTCTTATCTCTCTTGAGCTCTCACTTTCAACTTTGGAAATGACGTCCTTAAATTCCACTCTCGGCACTTCCGCCTGAATATCAATGCGATCTAATAGAGGCCCAGATATTTTGGAGTAGTAGTGGCTTCTCTGGCAATCAGTCCAGTTGAAACCCGAAGAAGAAAGGCCACCATAAGCGTCCTCGAATGGATTCATAGCGCCCACCAGCATAAAAGAGGAGGGAAAAGTAATGGACATAGAAGCGCGAGAAACCGTCACCTTCCCTTCCTCAACAGGTTGCCTTAAGTCCTCGAGCACACTCCTTTTGAATTCAGGAAGCTCATCCAGAAACAAAACACCATGATGAGCAAGACTTATTTCACCGGGCCTCGGGATAAGGCCTCCTCCGATTAATCCTGCATCAGAAATCGTGTGATGGGGCGCCCGAAAAGGCCTCTCTCCGACGACACCTCTGCCCTTTAAAAGCCCAGAAACACTGAAGATTTGGGTGACTTCAATAATTTCATCAAAAGTCAAAGGTGGCAGTATGGTGGGCAATCTATGAGCCAGCATTGTTTTTCCTGCGCCTGGAGGACCGATTAAAAGGACATTGTGGGATCCGGCTGCTGCGACTTCTAAGGCACGCTTGACATGCTGCTGTCCCCTTATTTCTTGAAAATCCACATCGTTGTCAGGCTGAGGCAAAAGTTCCTGTAAGGAATAGTTACAGGGAGAGATATTATCAGCATCCCTGAGCAGCTCGACAACCTGGACTAAATTCTCCATGCCATAAATATCTATATCCTGCACCAGGGCTGCCTCCTTTTCGTTCTCCTTGGGAATGACTATCCCCTTAAATCCTTTCTTCTTTGCTAGAACAGTGGAGGAGAGAATTCCCTTCACTGGCTTGAGCCTTCCGTCTAAAGCCAGTTCGCCCAAAAACAGATAATCCCCGAGCCTCTCCAGGGGAAAAAGGTCCAAATGGGCAAGGAGACCGAGAGAAATGGGAAGATCAAAGGCAGAGCCTTCTTTTCTCCTATCAGCCGGTCCTAAATTTATAGTGATTTTTCGTGAGGGAAATTCGTAGCCGCAATTCTTTACGGCTGCCTTTACTCTTTCTTTACTTTCCCGCACCGATGCATCCGGCAATCCGACTGTGATAAATCCCGGAATTCCAAAAGAAATATCTACTTCAACATCCACCAAATAGGCATCAATCCCTATCAAAGAAGCGCTCGCGATCTTAAACAACATTTCAGGTCACCTCTAAAGACGATTAAATTCCAGAGGTTATATCAATGGATCATGAAAAAATGGAGAATCCAGGAAAAATCGAGAATTAGAGGGACAAGAAGCGTCAATATAAAATAGCCGTGGCCATTTTATTTGAAAAGAAAAACAGTCTGTGCTAATTAAGTTATAATCCATTAGAAGTAAAGGAAAAATTTACGATGGAGCTTAAAAAAAAGATAAGGATTGGAGTTATCGGAGGTAGCAAACCAGATACAAAATCCCGCCAGATCGCTTTCAAAGTAGGCCAATTAATCGCAGAGAAAGGGGCAATTCTAATCTGTGGGGGACTCAGCGGAGTAATGGAAGCAGCTTCACGGGGAGCTAAACAGGCTGGAGGGTTGACCATGGGCATCCTTCCCGGAAATTCCCCTCAGGATGCTAATCCCTACATCGATATTGCCATTGCCACTGGGTTGGGATATAGCAGAAATTCCCTGGTCGCCATGAACTCAGATGTTATTATAGCCATCGACGGTCAATACGGAACTTTAACCGAAATCGCTTACGGATCAATATACGGAAAAAAAATTATTGGCTTGGGAACATGGGATATTGAAGGTGTAATCAAGGCTGAATCTGCTGAAGAAGCTGTAAATTTGGCTCTGAAAAATTATTTCCCGCTTACCTCCTAATTTAGTAACTCAGTAATACAGAAACTCAGAGAAAAAAGGAGCCTGTTCATTCTATTCCTATTTCCTTTTACTTATTTACTTATGATTTATTATAGTGTATGAAAAAAGTAGCCTGTCCCCTTTTTTAAAAATGCAGAATTATAAGCTCTCTTTAATTTATGACGGGACTGACTTCTATGGCTGGCAGCGTCAGCCTGACAAAAGAACAGTCCAGGGTGTTCTTGAAGAATCATTGACCAAGATAACTCGAAAAAAAATCCATGTCATCGGTTCTGGACGCACAGATGCCGGGGTTCATGCTCAGGAACAAGTGGCTAATTTCAAAGCTGATCTCAGCCTAAAGGATGAAGAACTTTTCCGCGCCCTAAACTCTCTTCTTCCTGATGAAGTAAGAGTTAATTCCCTGAAAAAAATAGATATGGATTTTCATGCAAGAAAAATGGCTAAATCAAAAATATATCAGTACAGAATATTCAATTCTCCGATAATCAGTCCCTTTCTCCAAAGATATGCCCTCCAATGGTCTTCTCCTCTCAAGGTCAATTTTATGAAAGAAGCAGCTCCTCTTTTCGTAAGAGAAGCAGACTTCAGAGCCTTCTCTTCCAGCCGGCTAGAGAATTCAGTAAGGAAAGTTATGCGTTCTGAAATAAAAAAAAAGGGCGATGAAATTATCTATACAGTTGAAGCTAAGGGATTTTTAAGATACATGGTGCGAACCATGGTGGGCACACTTCTTGAGATCGGAAAAGGCAAAATGCCACCTGAAAGAATTGAAGAGATTTTCAGAGAAAAAAAGCGGTCTTTGGCCGGCCCTACGGTTCCAGCCAAGGGATTGTGCTTGATTAAGGTTAATTATTAACTAATTGTCCATTGCGGATTCACGATTCACGAAAAATAAGAATGGGATTATATTACGTTTTCCTAGGTTTCACATAAGGTGGGCTTGATAAATCAAGCCCCTACAAAACGGGCGGTGTCCTTTTTCCATTTAAAAAAGTAGCCTGTCCCCTTTTTCTGTGTAAATCAAGTCCTTACAGTTTTTTGCCCATGATAAGGGCAGGCTCCGGAGGGTTATGATAATAATCCTCTTTTATCCCCAAAACATCAAAACCTAATTTATTGTATAAAGATCGAGCACCAACATTGGACGGCCTGACCTCCAGGGTAACAAACTTTACCCCTCCCTTCCGAATCTCGCTTAAAACCTGCTGCAGAACAGCCTGTGCAATGCCCATACGTCTAAAATCAGGATGGATGGCGATATTGTTGATCTGCATTTGCTCCTTTATCTGCCAGAAAACAAGGTATCCTATGACCTTTTTTTGAGGTTTAAAGACGATAACAAAGGGAAAAGATATAGGTTGGTTGTAAATCTCACCCCTAAAAGTCATTTCATGCCACGGATTAGGAAAAGAAACATTTTCAATTTCTAAAATATAAGGAAGGTCTCCTTCCTTCATCTTTCTTAAATAAAAAGAATCCTGGGGAATACTGGCTCTCTTAATCTTTTTCCTCCGCTTGAGATTTTCGAAAATAAATGGGCTTAAGCTCTTGGGCGCGCACGCCTTTTTTCTTCCTCAGCAACTCACTGCCCAGCAGCCCTATCTCAAAGGCTATAAAAGGAGACCTCTGGGAAAACCTGGCTTTATCCTTGAAATACTGAAAAATCTTATCCCTGTAAGCATCAATACCATTCCCTGTAAAAAAAATAATCCTGTTGGAAGGGAGAAGAGCGAAGAAACGATCGGGCGAGTAAGCTCCCTGAGGAACGATTTCTTTTAGCTTTCCTCCCCCCGATTCAAACAGAGCGGCATAGATTTCTCCTTTTTTTGCATCGAGGAGAGGACAGATGAGATGGTTTTGGGGGTGGCGGAGTTTCCAGGCCAGCGCCTTTAAAGTCGAAACCGCTGCCACCGGCTTTTCGGAAGCAAATGCAAAGGATTTTACGGTGCTCAATCCAATCCTTATCCCAGTGAAAGAACCAGGACCTGCAGCCAGAGCAAAACCATCCATATCTTTGATATTCATTCCGTTTGTTTTCAGGATAAAATCCACGGCAGGCAGAAGCCGTTCAGAATATGTCGATGGAGAATCAATGTTGACTTCAGCCAGAAGCTTTGTTTTCTCTAAAAGGGCAACCGAGCCGGCAAAAGTTGTAGTATCCACGGCAAGAATAATCATTTTTTTATTATCGGCTTAAATTTTCCTTTGCTTACTCTTTTCCCATAATTAAACAGTCCACCTGCCTCAAAAATATCATGCTGGACAGCACTCATAGGTTCAGCTTTAAAATGAGTATTTCTGCTGACATTCAAACCTTCGCCCGAGCGAAAATTCACCTTGATCTCGTCTCCTGTTTGCAAAGCCTTTTTAGCCATCAGCTCATCAATCTCTTGACATCTCAAGACAGGAAAGCCAGAGTTTACTGCATTCCTGAAGTAAATGGCCCCGAAAGAAGGGGCAAGAATCAACCCGATCTTCAAGGAAATAAAGCAACCAACAGCATGCTGCCTGGATGAGCCGGCGCCGAAATTCCTTCCCGCGACAAGTATATCTCCTGGACGGGCCTTCTTCGAAAAATCCTTCCAGCCCTCTAAGTTTCCCAGGGAATACTGCCCCATTTGAGAGATTTCCGTGATATGAAGAAATGCGTTATGGTAAATCTGGTCAGTGTCAATATCTTCTATCAATTTATTGTTTCGGTCCAATAGAACCAAGATCCTACCGTAGATAAAAGGTTTTTCCATAATTTATAACCTTTAATGTACCCGTGTCATATGCTTTATATCCTTAATACATGGGTTTAATTGTATACTTTTATTATATATCCTTAGGATTTGTTATGTAGCCTGTGAGACAGGATGCGGCCACGACTGCCGGGCTCGCCAGATAAGTTTTTCCTTTTCCCTGTTTCCCTGCGAAATTCCTGTTGCCCGTGCTGATTTGAACCTCCCCTTCTCCCGTAAGACCTATATGACCCTCCGCACAACCGCTACAGCCCGGATTTCTGATGATGGCACCGCTCCGAAAGAGGTCTTCAAGGATTCCTCTCTCGAGGATTTCCTTGTAAACTCGTTTCGTAGCCGGCACAACTTTAAACGTGATACCTTCTTTAATCTTCTTCCCTTTCAAGATCTGCGAGGCAAGAGCAAGGTCCTCGGTGCGTCCGTTCGTGCAGGAGCCGATGAATCCCGAGTCGATCTTTACTCCTTTAAGCTCAGAGACGTCTTGAACGTTGTCAGGTGAAAAAGGCATTGCCACCTGCGGAGAAAGACCACTGACATCTATCTCCGCAGTATCCGAGTAAGAGCAGTCCTCATCAGCCTCATGAGGAGAAAATTTTGTGCCGGAAAGATTTTCGATCTCAGCTTTAAGGGAATCTCCAAACTCAGGGATAAACCCTATGATTCCAGCCATTTCTGTAACCATGCTGCAAAGAGTGACTCGGCCAGGAAGATCAAGCCGCCTCGCAGCTTCACCATAAAATTCCACCGCTTTCAAAGCCGCTCTTTTTGTCCCCAGCTTTTTAAGGATGTAGAGAGTCAAGTCTTTGGCTGTTGTGGGCGAAGAAAAGCTTCCCTTGATTAAAACTTTTACTGTTTGGGGAATTTCAAACCAGGTTTTTCCCGTCCTAAAAGCAAAAGTGATGTCCACATCCCCCATTCCCTGGCCGAAACTTCCCACAGCACCAAGGATATTCATGTGGCTGTCCGTACCGACAACAGTCGATCCAGCCCTGGCCAGACCTTTCTCCATCAACATATGAGAACCAATCCCTCTGTCAACGTCAAAAACCTCAATACCCTGTTTTCTTGCAAACTCACGGCATATCTGCTGATTATCGGCGTATTTTAGGGATGAGGGTGGAACGCACAGGTCAAAAGTAAAAAAAGTTTTTTTCCTGTCGGCTACTGGGGCATTTCCGTATTCCTTCTCGTAGCTCTTCACAACATTCGGGCCGCCGAAATCCCGAGCAGACCTAATATCGAGATCCATCCAGACAATATTCCCTGGTTTGACTTCCTCTTTGGTATGATCCTGGATTATCTTTTCTATGATTGTCTTTCCCATGTCTTCTCTTCTCTATTCAATCTAAAGTTTTGATGCAACCTCATGGGCAACGTCCAGGGTAGTAGAGCTTCCGCCAAGGTCATAGGTCCTCGCCTTGCCCTCCTTTATGACCTGGGCAACGGCATTTTCCATCCTTTGAGCTTTCTCTTCCTCTCCCAGCCACTCGATCATCATTTTTGTGGCCAGCAACATCGCTATCGGATTAACCTTATAAAGGCCCGCATATTTAGGCG
>CAYUXD010000031.1:0-13948 GCA_964448655.1 uncultured Eubacteriales bacterium | reverse complement strand
ACATGAGCTATTGGTCTGTCCTGGCGTTATGGGCGTCTCGGCATGTTTAGAAGCACCCATTGGATCTTATACTATAATATCTAGAGCTTTACCCGAAGGGCGAGATGCCGAGGAGAGTTTTTTCATAGATCATAATTTTGTTGACTATGATTTTATAGACAACTTCAATATTGAAATAGTTGCGGGCAGGAAATTTTCTAAAGAATATTCTACAGATTTGAGGGAAGCTTTCATAATTAATGAGGCGACTGTGAGAAAATGGGGCTTTTCTTCTCCTGAGGAAGCCCTGGGAAAAAGATTGCGGACTGGAATAGGCATAGAAGGCACAATAATCGGGGTGACAAAGGACTATCACATCTCATCATTCCATGAAGAAATCGAGCCGCTGGTTATGATCTGCGATCCCCAATATTTTTGGACGATTGCCGTAAAAATAAAGTCAGATAATATTTCTGCAGTTCTTTCCTCAATTGAAAAAACAATGACAAAATTTGGTCCTGAATATCCTTTTACATATACTTTTTTGGATGAGGATATAAACGCACTCTATGAGGGAGAAGAGCGGATAGCCCGAATCGTCCGGACGTTTTCTATAATAGCCATATCTATAGCTTGTCTGGGTTTATTCGGCCTGGCTGCTTTTGCAGCCGAAAAGCGAACAAAAGAAATCGGTATCCGCAAGGTGCTTGGAGCCACAGCTTCCAACCTTATTTTTATGCTGTCCACAGAATTCACTAAATGGATTCTTGTGGCTAACATCATCGCCTGGCCTGTTGCCTACTATGCAATGAATAAGTGGCTTCAAGGTTTTGCCTATCGCATCAGTATCGGACCCTGGGCATTTTTACTTGCGGCTGCAATAGCGTTTGTTATTGCCTTGTTCACGGTTAGCTACCATGCAGTTAAGGTTTCAATGTCAAATCCTGTGGATTCATTGAGGTATGAATAGATAGACCTTAAAAAACAAGAAAAGCTAAAAATGCTGGATAAATAAGAAAAGAAAACGGAGGCTAAAATGAGAGAAGTCGTTATTTATGTTCCCACATTGGAGGCAGAACAGAACATCGACATTGATGTGAAAATCAACGGAAAAAAGCGAACAATGCATTACAGGGTTGAAATCGTTGACTGGGAGGACTATGGCGGGGAAACAGAAGATAAAGTTGATGTGATAAAACGTGTGATAAAAGAGCATGACAGGGATTGGGAATTGATTCAAATCGGTATCCCTACAAAAGACAATATTCCGATAATGTTTCGGAAAAGAGGGGAAAGCGCATATAAAAGAATATAGGCGAAGTTAACCGTGTTTATAAACTACATAAAAATCGCTTTAAGAAATCTGAAAAGACACAAGGGGTATACATTTATTAACATTGCCGGTCTGGCCATCGGAATGGCATGCTGTATTTTAATAATTCTCTATATATATTCCGAGCTGAATTATGACCGTTACCATGAAAATGCGGATAGAATATATCGCCTGGGAACTAATTTTGATGTAGGGAAAATGCATGCCAAAACAGCAGTGAGCAACCATCCCATAGGTCCGACTCTAAGCAGAGATTATCCTGAAGTGCTGAACGCAGCCAGGATTCGACCATATATGCCTAGAACCTTAGTGGAATATAAAGAAAAGCAATTTTTTGAGGAGAAAATTTTCTATGCGGACAATTCGGTTTTTGACGTTTTTTCTTTTCTGATGATAAAAGGCGACCAAAAATCAGCCCTGGTCACTGCGTATTCTTTGGTTATAACCGAAGATGTGGCAAAAAAATATTTTGTTGACGAAGATCCTATCGGAAAGATTCTTAGACTCAACAATGACTCTGATTTTACTGTAACAGGAATAATAAAGAATGTCCCCCAAAATTCACATTTCACTTTTGATATGATCTGTTCCTTTGAAACACTGTATCAGCACAACCCAGAACAAAGAGAAAAGTGGATGGGTGATTTTAACAATTATACGTACTTATTACTTCAGGAAAACTATGATTTCAGGGAACTTGAGCAGAAATTCCCACAACTCATCGATAAGCATATCGGCAGAATTTTGAAGCTACTTGGGGGCAAGGTGGAATTTTTTCTGCAGCCCTTGACAAGCATCCACCTCCATTCCAATCTGGAAGGCGAGATTTCTGGAAACAGCGATATCGCCTATGTCTATATTTTTGCCGCCATCGCCCTTTTCATTTTGCTCATCGCTTGTATCAATTTTATGAATCTCTCCACTGCTCGCTCGGCGAAACGGGCGAAAGAGGTCGGGATGAGAAAGGTGCTCGGTTCCTACAGGAGTCAATTGATCAAACAGTTTCTCAGTGAGTCTTTGACCTACAGCTTTCTTGCATTCCTCATCGCGCTGGCGCTCGTCCAATTGGCGCTGCCTCTTTTTCGTTCTCTTTCTGGTACAACATTGAATTTTCAATTTGCGGAAATCTCCTGGCTTATACCTTATCTTATAGGATTTGTATTCCTTGCCGGGCTCGTAGCGGGCAGTTATCCGGCTTTCTTTCTCTCGGCTTTTCGTCCTGTTCGAGTTTTAAAAGGTCATTTGAAAGCAGGCGTAGCTAATTCCCGCTTCCGCAGTGTTCTCGTGGTGCTGCAGTTCGCGATATCTATTATCCTTGTCGTGGGAACCGGTGTCATCATGAACCAGCTGCATTATATGAAGGAGAGAAGACTCGGTTTTAATAAGGAACATGTTGTCGTGCTGCCGATTAGGGAAGGATCGATAATACAATCCATTGAATCGATTAAAGAAGAGCTCAAAAGCCACACCGGAGTCGTCAGTGTTGCTGCATCATCCAATGTACCCGGGCATGGTGCCTCCCGGCACAATGCCTTTCTTCCAGAGGGATTTGAACTCAACGAGTCTCAAATGATGGGTGCAATAAGCATAGACCACAATTTTATTCCTACTCTTGACATGGAGGTAGTCGCCGGCAGAAATTTTTCACCGGAATTTGTAACTGATAGTAGTAAATCCGCACTCATTAATGAGACGGCGGCTCAAGAGTTTGGATGGGATGATCCTGTTGGCAAGACTATTACCGAACTGACAGGCAACGGTATCACAAAAACAGTAATAGGTGTTGTCAGGGATTTTCATGTAGAATCCTTGCATAAAAAAATTGAACCGCTGTATATCGAGAATGAACCTTCTGGATTTGGTTATATCTCTATCAGGATTAGACCAAGAAATGTATCGGGAACTATGGACTTTTTAGGAAAAAAGTGGAAAGAATTTGTTTCCAGCGGAACTTTCGACTATGCTTTCCTTGATGAATCCTTTGACAGCCAGTATAGAGCCGAGGAAAGGTTAAGCACTATTTTTTCTTATTTCACCCTGTTTGCGATCTTTATTGCCTGTCTCGGGTTGTTCGGACTTGCGTCTTTTACTGCAGAGCAGCGGACAAAAGAAATCGGCATCCGCAAGGCTCTCGGTGCTTCTGTGTATGAAATTGTCATTTTGTTATCCAAAGAATTCGCAAAATGGGTGCTTATTGCCAACATCATCGCTTGGCCGGTAGCTTATTATGCAATGAATAAATGGCTGCAGGATTTTGCTTACAGGATAAACATGGGCGTTTGGATATTTATTCTGGCAGGTGCACTTGCCCTGATTATTGCTTTGTTAACTGTAAGCTATCAAGCCATCAAAGCAGCACTTTCCAATCCGGTGGAGGCACTGAGATATGAATGATTTCAGTAATAAACGGACAGTAACCAGTAAATATAGATTAATCAATGATGACGAGATTAATCAATGAAGACGAAGAACTGATGATCGGAGGCATATCATGATCAAACTAATAGACATCACAAAATATTACTCAACCGGTTTTGTGAAGACATTTGCCCTGCGGGATATTAACCTCGATATCGAGGAAAGGGAATTTGTGACCATCATGGGACCCTCAGGTGCCGGAAAGTCAACCTTGCTTTACATCCTCGGTATGTTAGACACGCCTTCAAGCGGTGAATATTACTTCTTTGACAAGAAAGTCCATAAATTGAACGAGAAACAACTCACAGAGCTCCATAAAAACTACATCGGATTTGTCTTTCAGAGTTATCATCTCATAGATGACTTAACAGTCTATGAAAATCTTGAAACCCCGCTTCTGTACAGAAAAGTGAAAGGCTCGGAGCGGAAAGGCAAAGTTTGCGACATGCTCGACAGGTTTCATATAGTGGCCAAGAAAGACCTGTTTCCCAATCAATTATCCGGCGGGCAGCAGCAGAAGGTAGCAGTTGCAAGAGCCGTTATCACCGAACCAAAACTCATTTTTGCCGATGAGCCCACTGGCAATTTAAACACCAAAGAAGGCGAAGAGATAATGGAGTTGTTCAAAGAATTGAACGAGGACGGAACCACAATTCTTCAAGTCACACATTCTGAAAAAAACGCATCATACAGCCGAAGAATTATTAATCTTTTGGATGGCTGGATTGTGGATAACGAGTGAACAGTAATCAGCTATCCGTTCATTCATACCAAAAAACCTAAAATCGAAAGCTCATACGGAGGTATAAAATGTTAAAACCAAAAAAAATTATTTGTTTTTTTTCGATTTTATTCCTTACTGCAGGAGCCTGGGCCCAGAAAAAGGAGAAGGCTTTATCTCTTGAAGACTGCATCCTGAAAGCGATGAAGAATAACCTCAATGTTGCAGTTGAAGTCTTGAACCCGGAACTGGCTGATATTTCTGTCTCCCGGGCTAACGAAAACTTCCTGCCCAGCCTGTCCTTTGGCTACAGCATGCAAAATACAAATTCACCTTCTTTCTCTTTTATCGAAGCCGAAGATAAGATCTCAACAGAGTACAAAGATTACTCAGCCTCCATTTTTCAGCGTATCCCAACAGGAGGAGAATTTTCGATGTCCCTCTATTCGTACAAAAACGAATCAAACATGAAATTCCTGTCAGTTAATCCTCGTTACGCAAGCACACTCCGATTTAATTTTACCCAGCCCATCTTGAAAAACTTTGGTTTTAAAATCAGCCGTAAAGAAATCATCATCGCCCAAAACAACAGAGCTATTTCAGAGGGTCAGCTCAGAGGAGTTCTAATGGACACAATTTACAACGTGGAAAGTGCTTACTGGAATTTTGTCCACAGCATCGAAAATCTTAAAGTGAAGAGGCAGTCTTTAAAATTGGCTCAAGATCTTTTAGCTAAGAGTAAGAGGGAAGTCGAAGTAGGAACCATGGCACCCATAGAGATCCTGATTGCTCAGACTGAAGTGGCAAGCCGCGAGGCAGATATCCTTCAAGCAGAAGCTATGGTCAAGAATAATGAAGATCTTCTAAAGACAATCATCAACCTGGCTGCCGAAGAAAAGGGAGTGGAGGTAGATATTATTCCTGTTGACAAACCGGCCTTCGCCAAAAAGGAGGTAAGTCTTGAGGGCGCCCTTCTTACAGCCTTAGAGAACAGACCTGATTTACAGGCGAGCAGGGTTGACGTGCAGAATAAAGAAATAAACCTGAGTTATGCCAGAAATCAGCTTCTTCCGGACCTAAGCCTCCAGGCATCATACTGGAGCCCTGGGGTGTCGGGAACTCAAATCATCTACGACGAACTCGATCCTTTCGGCCCTCCGATTATGACTATTCCAGGAGGATCCACTGCTGCTATAAGAGATGCCTTTGATTTCAAATACAAGAACTGGTCTGTAGGATTAACGCTTAGCGTTCCCCTCAGTTCTGTTCTCTCTCGTGCAGAATATGCCCAAGCAAGGGTTAATCTTGATCAGGCTGTGTTCAGGCTTGAAAATCAGGAACAACAGATTTTTCTTGAAATAAAAAATGCGGTAAGGGCTGTTCAGACTGATTATAAAAGAGTAAATGCTTACAAAATTGCTCGAGAGCTGGCCGAGAAAAAATTGGAGGCAGAGGAGAAAAAATTAAAGGTAGGTTTGACTACTGATTATGTTGTTGTTCAGTATCAAAGGGATTTAGCTGATGCACGCAGTGCCGAACTCCAGGCAGTCATCGATTATAATCTCTCTTTAGCTCGTCTGGATAAGGCGTTAGGAACAACGTTAAAAAACAAGAATATCAGATTTTCTGATATTCATGAGGATATCAAGCGAAAAACATAAATAAACTTTCATTGTTCTTGGGTGGCGAACCCGCCGGTATCAATTTGTAAGGAGGAGTTTTATTCAGGTATTTTTATGTATTTTTGGGTTTATTTTGGTTTTTTCGATATTTTAAGGTCGATTTAGTCACGAAACAAAAATAGAATTTATTCAGAAAAAGAAATACTGGAGTTTTTCTTGATGTGATAGTATTGTGAAAAAAATTATGAGATTGCCTGAGTTTCATTACTGAACAAACCAAATAGTTCTAATGGCGAGCTTCGAGGAGGAATGAAGGGTGAATGAGATAGAGATAATTGATATGAATGCAGATAATATTTACGACTACGGATTCTGCGGTATCAAGAACATTAAGCTAGAAGGATACAAGCGAAAAACTGATTGGTTGAAACAACGTTTTTCTGAAGGCATGAGGTTCAAGGTTCTTTATTCAGCGAAAGAAGGGTCTGTCGGTATTATTGAATATATCCCGGGCAGATATGCTTGGAGAGCAGTTGAAGCCAAAGGCTACATGTTCATTCACTGTTTATTTATTTTATATAAGAAATATCAAAGAAAAGGCTATGGATCACTTTTAGTGAAAGAATGCCTAAAGGATGCAAAAAAGGAAAAGATGAACGGTGCAGCAGTTGTCACGCGTAAAGGGCCCTGGATGGCAAAGAAGGAATTATTCTTAAGAAACGGGTTTGAGCTTGTTGATGAAGCACCGCCTGATTTTGAGCTTCTTGTGAAAAAATTTAAAAAAGGCGCACCTTTACCCAAATTCAGAGGAGATTGGAGAGAAAGGCTGAGTCAGTACAGCAAAGGGCTGACGATTATTCGATCAGACCAGTGTCCTTACCTTGAAAAATGGATTAAAGAAATAAGCGAGACTGCCCAGGAAAGATATGGTCTAAAAGCAAGAATTGTCGAGCTAGAAACCTGCAGGGATGCCCAAAAAGCTCCTTCAGCCTACGGAACCTACAGTATAGTGTATAATGGAAAACTCCTTGCTGATCACCCCATAAGCAACAAAAGGTTCATGAACATCATGAATAAAGAGGCAAAAGGAATTTCTAAGGAATCAGTTTGAGCATTTTTAGGGGCATATTTGTCTATTATAGCGTCTAATAAGCTGAATATGATTAGACCACACGGATACAAATAACAGTTTTTTTAAGTCGAAATCCGCCTGGGGAACCGATTATTTGTATTATTTTTAAATATTTCATCTAAATCTCAGCTTTTTAGGAAGAAATTCCAGGTACCTTTCGTCCAAATCTATATAATACCAAGACATTATATGAAACTAAGATATTAGAAATGAGGAAAAGCACATTATTCTGTGCTCTCTTATTGTCTTGGAGCTTCCTTAGATGAAAACTGCGGAGGAGTCTGGAGGATTAATTTGAATAAAGCAGCTAAGCTGGGATTTTTGTTTTTTTCATTATGTTTTTGCTTAAGCCTGCAGGTTGTTGCCTCCGGGTTCGCTACTAAGACAGCTGGAAATCAGAGCCTTGATGATAAAGTCAGGAATTTTCTTGACAGCCACAGATATAACTGGAGGGACATGAATGTTTCCGGGGCTGACGGAAAAGTCCTCTACGATCTTATCATCAAGCATAAATACAAGAAGGCGCTTGAAATCGGAACATCCACAGGCCATTCAGCGATATGGATTGCCTGGGCACTAAGTAAGACCGGAGGCAAGCTGATTACAATAGAAATAAACGAAGGGCGTTATAAACAGGCTTTAGCGAATTTTGAAGAAGCCGGACTTTCCGATTACATCGATGCCAGACTTGCCGATGCCCATGAATTCGTCCCGAAACTTAAAGGCCCTTTTGACTTTGTCTTTTGTGATGCGGATAAAGGCTGGTACAAAAATTATCTTATAGCAGTCTTACCGAAACTTGAGGTTGGTGGATGCTACACCGCTCATAACGTATCGGGCAGACGGAGAAGGGACATGTGGGGAATAGGAGAATTCGTTGATTATCTGGAAAGCCTGCCCAATATGGAAACAACATATGATGATTCCAGCTGGTCGGGCATTTCAATCAGTTATAAGAAGTCTGAGAAATAAGTTAGGTTACTTTAAAAAAAACAATTGATAAAATCCCATAAAATTCATAGGCTATTTAGTGGGAATTTTTAAATAGTTTAAATCAATTATATCCATAATATGATTTAACATAAATTGTTGAAAAAGGGAGAATGACTCCCTGAAAAACTAAGGAGGTTATGGAATGAAAAGTTTTTGGATCAAAGCCTGCATTTTTTTCGCTATGGTTCTCTTGGTTTTCAGCCCACTCGTATTTGCCAAGATCGATCCCGAATTGCTTGCCGGCCTAAAAGCCAGGAGTATCGGCCCGGCAAACATGAGTGGGCGTATCGGAGCCATTGATGCGGTCGCATCCAATCCCAATATCATTTACGTAGGAGCGGCCACTGGCGGACTCTGGAAGTCCGTTGACGGAGGAACAACCTGGACGCCCATTTTTGACGACCAACCGGTTTCTTCGATCGGCGCCATTGCCGTTAATCAGAGCAACCCCAATATCGTCTGGGTTGGAACAGGTGAGGGAGCTCTGCGTAACAGCGCGGGCGTGGGCCGGGGTGTTTATCTCACCATAGACGGCGGGAAGACCTGGAAGTTTCTCGGGCTCGAAAAGACTGAAAAAATCAGCAGGATCCTTTTGCATCCGGATGACCCGGATGTAGCTTATGTGGGTGCGTTAGGCACAACCTGGGGAGAAAATCCGGAACGCGGTGTTTTCAAGACAGTAGACGGCGGGGAGACCTGGGAGAAAATCCTCTTCGTGGATGAGAAAACCGGTGTGGCTGATATGGCCCTGGACCCGGGGAATCCCAATAAAATCATTGCCGCCATGTGGGAGCACAGACGCTGGCCCTGGTTTTTTAAATCCGGCGGTCCAGGAAGCGGCCTCTACATTACGGTTAACGCCGGAAAGCAATGGCAGAGATTGACCGATAAAAACGGCCTCCCCAAAGGTGAACTGGGACGCATTGGAATCGCCTTTTCCACCAACAAGTCGGAGAATGTCTACGCCCTGGTAGAAGCCGAGAAAAGTGTCCTCCTGCGCTCCAGTGACGGCGGGTTCAGCTGGCAGGTCGTCAATAATCAATCCGATGTCGGTAATCGTCCTTTTTATTATCACCGGATCTGGGTCAATCCTGTGAACGAGAATATTCTCTACATGCTCCATTCCCGGATGATGATCAGTGAGGATGCGGGAAAGACATTCAGAAACTTGACCGCGTTTAATCAGGCCCATTCCGATTTCCACGCCATGTGGATTCATCCCGGCGGCGAGACGATGATCGTCGGCAACGACGGCGGTGTGGTGATCAGCTGCAACAGGGGGAAGAGCTGGCGCTTTATGGAAAACCTCCCGCTGGGTCAGTTCTACCATGTGAGCTTTGATATGGAAACTCCGTACAATGTGTACGGTGGCCTCCAGGATAACGGTTCCTGGGCCGGACCGGCATATGTTCTGAAAGAAAGAGCCATCTACAGCTACCAGTGGATGACGGTAGGAGGTGGCGACGGGTTTGATACCGAGCCTGACCCTGAAAAACCTGGCGCGGGTTACGGCATGTCTCAGGGAGGAAATCTGTATTATTTCGACACCTCAACAGGGACAAGCCGGGATATCGTCCCTACCGAATCAGATGTCAAGCACCGTTATAACTGGAATGCAGGGTTTGCCGTGGACCCGTTCAAGCCGGCGACTATTTACCTTGGAAGTCAATTTGTCCACTGCAGCCCGGATAAGGGACGAACATGGGAGATTATCAGCCCGGATCTGACCACTAACGACCCGAAAAAACAGAAGCAAGCGGAAAGCGGGGGTCTGACTCTGGATGTGACCAATGCCGAAAATCATACGACCATCATGTGTATTGCTCCAAGCCCTGTTCAGCAAGGAGTGATCTGGGTCGGAACCGATGACGGAAACGTCCAGTTAACCCGGGATGGCGGCAAGACCTGGCAGCTGGTCTCTAAAGAGCTGACCAGCGGGAAAAAAGGAAAAGTCCCTCCGGGAACCTGGGTCCCGCATGTGGAAGCCTCGAAATTTGATGCAGCCACAGCCTATGTGGTTTTCGACGACCACCGCCGTTCCAACTGGGCCACTTATGTATATGTTACCCGGGATTTTGGAAAAACCTGGGAAAGTCTGGCCACTCCTGAGATTGATGGCTTTGCGCATGTGATCGAGGAAGATACCGTCAATAAAAACCTGCTCTTTCTGGGCACCGAGTTCGGCCTCTATGTCAGCTTCAACGGAGGCAAAAATTGGATGAGATGGACCCATGGGCTGCCCACAGTCCCGGTGCGGGATCTAGCAGTGCATCCTCGCGAGAATGACCTGATTATCGCTACGCATGGCCGGTCGCTCTATATCATCGACGATATCTCGCCTCTGCGGGAGATCTCAGAAGAAATTGTCAAAAATAAGCTCCATCTTTTCAAGGCCCAGGACGCCTTTCAGTATCAGCAGGGGCGGATGAGTTCTCATCAGAGTCCAGGCGATACGGTCTTTACGGGCGAGAACAAAAGAATAGGAGCAGCTATCACCTATTATCTCATTCCAAGTGAACGCAAAGCCGAACAGCCGGAATCCGAAGAAAGAGATGAGATGAGACAGAGGATGATGGATAGGATGAGACAGATGGGCGGAGCCCAGTTTCGGCAGATGGGGATGATGCGTCCAACTTCCTCGCGTGTTTCCATAACCATCGAGGACAGCCAGGGAAAGATGGTAAGCCGCTTGAACGGTACCGAGAACAAGGGAATAAACCGGGTTTACTGGGATTTCAGAGAGCAGGACCCTCAGGCAGCTACCCCAAGAGAAGAGAGAGGTTTTGGCTATTGGATGAGGGGCGGTCTAACCGTCCTGCCTGGAGAGTATACCGTAAAGATCAAATATGACGGCCAGGAAGTCAGCCAGAAATTTACCGTCAAAAGCGATCCTCGTTTAGAGATAGATCTGGATGTCTTAAGGTCAAATTATGAAATGGGTAAAAAGGCGCAGCAGTTGTCAACTACTATCACTAATGCAGGGAATCAGATTGAGGACACGCAAAAAGCCATTCAGAAGGTTATCGAGGCTGCTCGAGCGAACCGTACCCCGAAGACAAAAGACCTGATGAAAGCGGCCCGGGAGCTCGAGGCCAAATTGAAAGAACTGTCTGAAACCTTAAACCCAACCCCACCCAAACAGGGAATTGCCGACCGCTCATCCGGCCTGAGGAGCCAGGTGATGCAGGCCGCAAGGGCAATGATGAGAGCCGGAAACGAGCCCCTCGGCCAGGCAGCCGAAGTTAAGTATGAAAAGGTAAAGGTCAAGGCTGAAGCCTTCCTGAAAAAGTTCAATGACTTCTACCAGACCGATGTCGAAAACTTTAAAAAAATGCTGAGTGAATCGGGTTTTACTCTATTCAAGCCTTTCAAACCTCTGAAACTGGATCAGAACAAATAAGAATTGTGATCAGGCTTTATAAAGCTGCTGCCGAATCATACTGCCGTTGAATTAAACCCGGTAGTGATTGTGATCATAGCGATAACTACAAAGATTTCATTTTTGATCCCAATTTCTTGTGCTTGACATTTTTGCTATTATGGAATATATTCCTAATTAGTTAAACTAATATGGGGATAAATCCAGAAATGCAGAAGATCAAGCGATTGCTGAATATCGCCCTTCCCCGGCGTCAGTCTGCCTTTCTCTGGGGACCCAGGAAGACAGGCAAGTCAACCTATCTGAAAGAGGCGTTTCCGCAGAGCTTATTGTATGACTTTCTAAAAACTGATTTGGCTCTGGAATTAGTAAAGAGGCCCTCGTTATTGCGGGAACGACTTCTAGCGAAGGATACGGCTATTCTTAAACATCCAATCATCCTAGATGAGGTTCAGAAGGTTCCCAAGATATTGGATGAGGTTCACTGGCTGATTGAAAACAAAGGGCTGAGATTCATACTCTGCGGTTCGAGCGCAAGGAAATTGAAGAGAGGGAAAGCAAACCTTCTTGGAGGGAGAGCGTGGCGGCATGAGATGTTTCCTCTGGTATCAGCGGAACTGAAAAATGTAGTTTTGCTGAGAGCCTTAAATCATGGCATGATCCCTGACCATTATCTGCGTGAAAACTATCGAAAATCCCTCAACGGCTATGTCCGCGATTATTTGAAGGAAGAAGTCTTCGATGAGGGACTAACAAGAAACATTCCAGCATTCGCAAGATTTTTTGATGCCGTAGGCTACTCGCATGGGGAGCTGACAAATTTTTCAAATATCGCACGAGACTGTGGAGTTGATGCCAAAACCGTAAAAGAATACTATCAGATACTTGTTGATACATTACTTGGTCGAATAGTAGAGCCTTTCAAGAGAAGGCGGTCTCGTCAGATCATCACAAAAGCTCCGAAGTTCTACCTGTTTGATGTCGGTGTGGCAGGGGCAATCACAAGCCGTCATATATCGGAAGAGAGAGGAGAGTTGTTCGGGCGAGCATTTGAACATTTCATATTCACAGAAATCGTGGCGCACTCCTCCTACAGTGAATTGAACTATAGAATAAATTATTGGAGAACCAAATCAGGCCTAGAAGTGGATTTTATCCTTGGAGATGGAGAAGTCGCCATCGAAGTCAAAGGAAAGAGCCATGTTGACAACAAGGACTTGCGACCGCTCATGGCGTTCCTGGATGAATACACTCCTAAGAAAGCCTTGATTGTGTGCAATGAGAAAGAGGAGCGTGCTGTAAATCAGATCAGGATCCTTCCGTGGCGAGGATTCCTTGAAGATCTTTGGAAAGGCAGGATTATCAGCTGATGAGCTGAATGGGAGCGATGGATTTTTAATGTTTTGATAATTATCTTATGGAATTAAGTTGTTGAAAAAAGTGGTGGGCGATGCAGTATTTGAACCTGCGACTTGTGCCGTGTGTTTGTAGGGGCTTGATTCATCTGTAGGGGCTTGATTCATCAAGCCCGCACTTATATAGATTACACAAGTCAAAAAAGCGCAGAAAATAGGCGATTTATCCTGTAAAAAGGCGAATTTCCAGACATTTCCGAGTTAGATATTTTTCGATATTTTTAGGTATTTTTCTATATTCCTGACAAATTTTGGGCCCGGTCAAAAGAAGATGAGAAAATCCAGAACATTGCTGGAATTTCAAGAAACAAATGCCTATCCTTAAAAATTCTATTTTATTTGATTTGTGTTTTATATTATTATCGCAAAGCACCAATTAGGGAAAAAGATGGATATCATCGCCTTCCTCTTATTTTTTGCCGGGCTCGGGCTACTGGTCGCAGGTGCAGAAGCATTGGTGCGGGGAGCATCCTGGCTGGCCAGGACCTTAGGTCTCCCCGCCATAATCATAGGACTCACAGTTGTCGCCTTCGGTACAAGTTTCCCGGAGATGGCAGTGAGCGTGATGTCAAGCATCAAAGGCCAGCCCGATATTTCCCTGGGCAACGTGGTTGGCAGCAACATTTTCAATATCCTTTTCATCCTGGGTCTTACCGCCTCAATCAAGCCTTTGGTTGTTTTGAAACGTCTTATCCGTCTGGATGTTCCAATAATGATAGGTGTCTCTTTACTCATGCTGGTTTGTGCGCTCAACGGTAGGATTGGAAGAGTGGAAGGCCTCCTCTTCCTCTTGGGAATCGTGGGATATATTGTCTTTCTGATTTTTTTGGGCCGCAGAAACAAAACTTTGGTTAAAGGCAAAAATCTCAAAAAATTTAGCCTAAAAAAGCACAGCTCAGCTTGGCTTCTCAATTCAGGGCTTATCTTGGGTGGCTTAGTTTCTCTTGCGTTTGGCT